>JAJZHR010000243.1 GCA_021810815.1 Acidobacteriota bacterium
GAGCGTCAAAGGAGTCACATCCAGCAGCAGCAGGTCTTTGACTTCGCCAGCCAGCACGCCAGCCTGAACCGCAGCTCCAATCGCCACCACTTCGTCCGGGTTGACGCCCTTGTGGGGCTCCTTGCCGAACAGATCCTTCACCAGCTTCTGGATGGCCGGCATGCGCGTCTGCCCGCCGACCAGAACCACCTCGTCGATCTTGCTCGCGTCGATGCCAGCATCCTTCAGCGCCTGCTTCGACGGCCCGATGGAGCGCTCCAGCAAGTCGGCGACCATCTGCTCCAGCTTGGCGCGCGTCAGGTTGCGAACCAGGTGCTTTGGACCGCTCGCATCGGCAGTGATGAAGGGGAGATTGATCTCCGACTCCTGCGCCGTTGACAGCTCGATCTTCGCCTTCTCGGCCGCGTCCTTCAGGCGCTGCAGGGCCATCTCATTGCCCTTGGCGCGCAGATCCAAGCCGCTGTCCGACTTGAACTCGGCAATCAGCCAGTCCACAATGCGCTGATCCAGATTGTCGCCGCCCAGGTGCGTGTCGCCATTGGTGGACTTCACCTCGATGACGCCCTCGCCAACCTCCAGGATGGAAATATCGAACGTTCCGCCGCCGAAGTCGTACACGGCAATCGTCTCGTCCTTCTTCTTGTCCAGCCCATAGGCAAGCGCGGCCGCCGTCGGCTCGTTCACAATGCGCTTCACGTCCAGACCGGCGATCTTGCCCGCGTCCTTGGTCGCCTGCCGCTGCGCGTCGTTGAAGTACGCAGGAACCGTGATGACCGCCTCGGTGACGCTCTGGCCCAGGTAGTCCTCGGCCGCCTTCTTCAGCTTCTGCAGAATCATGGCCGAAACCTGCGGCGGGGTGTAGTCCTTGCCCTGCGCCTCGATCACAACATTGTCCCCGGCGGCCTTCACCTTGTAGGGAACCATCTTCATCTCATCATTCGCTTCGTTGAACCGGCGGCCCATGAAGCGCTTGACCGAATACACCGTGTTCTCCGGGTTGGTGATGGCCTGGCGCTTGGCCACCTGACCCACCAGCCGCTCGCCGCTCTTGGTGAACGCAACAATGGACGGCGTCGTGCGACCGCCCTCTTCGTTCGCAATCACCTTGGCTTCGCCAGCTTCCATCACTGCAACGCACGAGTTCGTCGTGCCCAGATCGATACCAATAATCTTGCCCATATGCCCAAATCCTCCGCTTGAAGCTCGCTTCTGCGTTGTCCGACCGTTCCATCATTCCACTTGAGTGACTTATTGTCAAGCTATATGCATTCCAAGGCGCATACTTGCCCCTGAAGTGGCTGGAACAGCTCTCTTCGTCCCAGATACACCCGATCCAAGCACTAACTCAGCAATCCTTGAGGCGAATGGCTAGAGAGCGCAGCACGGCGAAGTGCCCCCCGGATCACCTCACCAATCTTTGCCATACCCCATTCCCGCGACATGATTTGCGCTCATCGCTCCCGCAATGCCATACGTCCCCAACGGCGGCGGGCAGCGGTCTCCCAAATGGGGAAATCTTTTTCCCTTCTGCCGCATCTACTTACAGGCGGGATCTTTCGCCCGCCTTGCTCTCCTCCTCTGTTGGTTCCTCGCATCGGAATCCCTTTTCGACGAACTCGACGAAGACCCTGCGCCCATGCCACCTGTAGCCACGATGACCGAAGCACCTGCGGAGCAGCCGTCAAGCATCGTCGGCGCAGCCGTCCCCGAGGCCGCCATCGGCGTCAACCCGTGGATGATCGCCGCCTCCGTGATGCTGGCCACCTTCATGGAGGTGCTGGACACGGCCATCGCCTCCGTCGCCCTGCCCTACATCGCCGGCTCGCTCTCTGCCTCGAACGACGAGGCCACCTGGGTGCTCACCAGCTACCTGGTAGCCAATGCCATCGTGTTGCCCGCCAGCAACTGGCTCTCCCTGAAGTTCGGCCGCAAGCGCTTCCTGCTCACCTGCGTCGCGATTTTCACCGTCTCGTCCTTCATGTGCGGCGCAGCGCCCAGTCTCATTTTCATGCTGATTGCTCGGGTGGTGCAGGGCGCAGGCGGAGGAGCTCTGCAGCCGCTGTCGCAGTCCATCCTGCTCGAAAGCTTTCCTCCGGCGAGACGAGGAGCGGCCATGGCCGTCTTCGCCTTCGGCGTCGTTGTCGCACCGGTGCTGGGGCCCACGCTCGGCGGCTGGCTCACCGACACCTACAGTTGGCGCTACGCCTTCTACATCAACATCCCGGTCGGCATCCTCGCCTTCTACATGATCAACCGCTTCATCAAGGATCCTTCCTACATCCGCAACGCCAAGGTCAGCAAGTTCGACGGACGCGGGTTCGCAGCCCTGGTGCTCTGGATCGGCTGCCTACAGATTGTGCTGGACAAGGGCCAGGAGGACGACTGGTTTGGAGCTGTGTGGATTCGCTGGGCCGTCCTCGTGCTGGTAGCCAGCCTGGTCTACTTCATCCATCGGTCCTGGACGGCCAAAGCTCCCCTCGTCAACCTGAAGATACTCAAAGACCGCAACTTCGCCGTCGGCTGCGGCCTCATCGCCCTCTTCGGAGTCGCCATCTACTCCACCATCACGCTGCTGCCGCTCTTCTACCAGGAGTTGCTCGGCTACACAGCCTTCACCGCCGGCATCGCCGTCTTTCCGCGCGGCGTGGGCTCTATCTTCGGCATGCCCGTCATCGGCTTCCTCAGCAACAAGGTGGATGCGCGCTATCTGATGACCTTCGGCTTCATGGTGTTCGGGATCTGCTGCCTGTACTTCGGCAATGTCACGCTGGACATCTCTCCCATGACGCTCTTCTGGCCCGTCATTATCACCGGCTTCGCTCTCAGCTTCGTCTTCGTCCCCATCACGACGCAGGCCTACGGCACACTGCGCAACGAGCAGATGGGCAATGCCAGCGGCCTCTTCAACCTGGTACGCAATGTGGGTGGATCGATCGGAATTTCCGTGGCCCAGACGCTGCTGATCCGGCGCTCAGCCTTCCACCAGAACGACATCATCAACCATGTTCCGCAGACCGGCATCTGGTTCCAGAACAGCCTGAAGGCAACGCAGCAGGCGCTCACTCCCAGCTTCGGCAAATCCAACACGCTGCTTCCAGCCCAGTCGGCTCTTTACCAGAGGCTCCAGCAGCAAGCACTGCTATGGTCCTTCGTCGACGTGTTCCGCTGGCTTTCGGTTCTGTGTTTCGTCTGTCTCGCCGTGGTGTGGCTCTTCAAAAAAGTAAAGCCTGGCCGCGCCCCCGCTGGAGCACACTGAGGTGAGGGCAGCGTTATTACGGCGCGCAACTGCCACCTTCTCAATCTTCATTTTCTGTTCTTTGGCAGGTGCAGTAGCTCAGACAAAACCCGGCGCTGCTCCGCACTCTCAAACCATTTGAGACAAATTGCAAGATCGTCCGTCCAAACACTGTTCGGAGCGGCGGCCACGGGTTGAAATATCTCGATGAGCGATTCATCCTTGCGGGGCAACAACCATGCGGCCAGCGTGTAACGAAAACTCTTCCAATCGCCGGACGATGGGTGCATATTCACCGCCAGAATATCGAAGTCTCCGAAGCGATAGGGCCTTGTCTTCACCGTCACAGCGACAGTCTTCGCAATCTCGCCCTCCGCTCCAGAATGAGTCTTGGCAGTCTTGCTCTCGCCGCTCCGGGTCTTCTGCACTTCGACCACATATAGAGAATTTTCCGGGTAGTGCCTCGGGTAATAGAGTTTTGGGACGCCCTTTTCCAACCGCTGCAGCTTGATCTGAATACGGGCGGAAAGATCGCCCTTCTGCAGAAGAGCATCGTATGGCAAGTCACCCAAAAGAGAAGCGGGCTGCCATCCCGGGGCCATCAAGTTCGAGAGCACCTCGTTCTCAAAAACAGCCTCGGCAATGATCCCTCGAACCCCTCGTTTGGTGAGGTCGGAAGACCTCCGGATTGCGGACAGAATCGTCTCCGCATCAATACCCCACTCTATCTCCAAGGGATGGGGCAAAGATGTGCTCAGGTGCGCTTTCAACGCTCTGAGTTCGTCAATCGAGCACTCGCTAACGAGCTTCTTGATTGCTTCGAGCGAGTCGCTCATTGGCTGGCCGTCCCGGCTGTTCAGGTACAAACGCCTCGATTTCGGTGCGGTTCAACAGAACCTTTCCACCAATCTTGAGTACCTTAAGCCGTCCTTTCTTGATGAGTCGAGAGATGGCCTGCCGGGAGACACCGCGCAGACGTGCTGCTTCAGCTTGTGAAACCCAGTCGTGATCGTTTTGGAAATGGGTTGACAATGTAAACCTATTTACGCTATCGTTCATTCTGTGCGAGGACGTACTATGGCAATAGCCGTGTCATCGAAACCTCAAATCGTCTGCGATCCCCAAGAAGCACTGTCCCCGCGCCTTGTTCGCCTGTCAAATGATCTCAAGCCCGATCATCCCTCACGGCTAACCGAAAAGATTCCATACTTCAACTCCAGACAAGGATCTGCCTATCTGGGAGACTCTTTGGAATTGCTCCGTTCCCTGCCGCCCAACAGCGTCAACTTGGTGGTGACATCGCCTCCATACGCTCTGCACTTCAAGAAAGCATACGGCAATGAGCACAAGGATCGCTACGTTGAGTGGTTTCTGCCGTTTGCAAGGGAGATTCAGCGAGTCTTGACGGACGATGGCAGCTTCGTTCTGAACATAGGTGGCAGCTACAACCAAGGAACTCCAACGCGCTCCATCTATCACTTCAAATTGCTCATTGCCCTGGTGGAAGAGGTTGGGCTTCATCTAGCGCAGGAATGCTTCTGGTATAATCCTGCGAAAATGCCGGTTCCTGCGGAATGGGTCACGGTGCGGCGCATCCGCGTCCGGGATTCCGTCGAATATGTCTCGTGGGTCTCCAAGACCCCGCATCCCAAGG
>JAJZHR010000244.1 GCA_021810815.1 Acidobacteriota bacterium
GGCGCTTGGTCGATGTCCTGGGCACTTTTTATCTCGTTCGCACAACAGAGTCAGGTCCGCATTTCTGAATGGCGAAGTATAGCAACACAGGACGCAGTTCCGCTATTGAACTCCGTTGACCCGGCAAATTCTCCGAGCGACAGGCCAAAAAGGAGCCTCGCAAGGGAGAAGAAAACGACGCGCCTTGCCCGGGAGCAGCCCCCACAGAGAGGCATCCTTTCCACAGGGCTGGCCTGGATACAAGGCTGGCCTGAAAAGAAAGGAGCCTCGGATCGCACCTATCCTGGCTGGGATAGGCGCGGGCCGAGGCCCCTGAAGAACGAATCGCAAATGGACTGCCTGACTTGCTTAGGCGTAGGTGGAGACGGAGCTGGCGTTGCGCTGCTTCCGATCGGCGGTGATGCGCTCGACGTATCCGCCCTCGCGGAGGGCCTTCAACGGGTCCGCAGGAATGCCGCGCGCTTGCCGCCATGCACGCAGCATGGGGCGAACATCTTCCCAGAAAGCTCCGCGGAAGCACTCCTCCGCTTCAACGAGCTGGCAGGAATCCTGCAGCCCCGCAAGCTGCGCCTGATCCACCAGCGCCGCCTTGGCGTAGAGCTCCTGCGCGGCCACGACGGTCTGCACCATGGCCTCCATCTTGCCCTTCAGGTTGTGGCTCTGGTCGATCATGTACGCGATCCCGGAGACAGCCTGGGTGTTGCTTTCCGCAAAGATCGTGCTGAAGATGCGGAAGACCTGGTATGGATCAATGGATCCCAGCGTCAAGTCATCGTCCGCGTACTTGCGGTCGTTGAAATGGAAGCCGCCGAGCATGTTCAGGCGCAGCAGCCAGGCGACAATCTGCTCGATATTCTGAGCCTGGTAGTGGTGTCCGGTGTCCACCAGGACGCGCGCCTTGGGTCCGGCATTGCGCGAAAGCTCCAGCGCCATGCCCCAGTCCGCGATGTCCGTGTGGTAGAAGGCGGGCTCGAAGGGCTTGTACTCGATCAGCATGCGCTGGTTCGTCCCGAGGGCGGCGTGGGTGGCGGCGAAGACATCCTGCATCCATCCGATTCTGCGGCTGATGCTCTGGGTTCCGGGGTAGTTGGAACCGTCGGCGATCCAGAGGGAGATGTCGCGGTCGCCCAGCAGCTTGCCAATCTCCACGGACTGCAGAATGTGATCCAGCGCCTGCTTGCGAACGCCGGCGTCGGGATTGCAGATGGAGCCGAACTTATATTCCGCATCCTGGAACAGGTTGGGATTGATGGAGCCTGCGAGCACGCCATAGCGCGCCTCAAGCTCGCGAATCCTGGAAACGTCCTTCGCTCCTCCGGGTGTGTCCCACAGAACATGCAGGGCAACACTGGGGGCAGCTCCGGTAAGCGCGTTCACCTGGGCCGCATCGCTGAACTTCTCTTCAAGGGAGGTCGCTGCCGCCGATTGGATGAACTTTCCAAAGCGTGTCCCGGTGTTGGCAAAGCCCCAGGACGGCAACTCAATGCGAAAGTTGTCCAGAGCCGCCCATACCCTCTGCTCTGGCGAATTCACTGCCGCGCCCCTCGGGCCTTTCCCATCACCGTTGTTCGCCATCTGCATTCACTCCGAAATTACGCGATTTTCCGAACACATCTGAACGTTTTGAAGGCTTCCGCCATTGCATCCATCGCCGCTTCGAATGGCCGCCCGCCTGCTGGACAGCCTGCCGTTCTGCTTCGGCTCTTGTTCATTCGCGGCGTGGAATCTTTGAAAAAGCCTTCGAACTCCCTGGAAGAAATCCAACTATATGACACACAAGCCTGGGAGATTGAAGGAATTTGTCATCTATTGAAACCGAATCAAAACTCTACCCAGCGCCCGTCTCTCTTGTCAATTGGCGCTCAAAAAAGTCTTTCACGGTCGTCTCCGCAGAGAACCCTTCGCAATGCGGAACACCGAGTATCCGCCGGGACTGCGATAAAATCCAATACAAAGTTTATTTCCCTTCCAGCGCACTACCCAGTTACGATGTTCACGCACCTGGAGTTTCAGCCTCCACTCCGCGCGCGCCGCATCCGAGCGCCGCAGAAGCACTTCTGAAAGCAAGGGGAACACGTGGGACCCAATCCGTTTCTCGGCGTCATCTTCCACTGGATCGGCGGTCTCGCCTCTGCCAGTTGCTACCTTCCTTTCCGCGGCATCAAGCGCTGGTCGTGGGAGACGTACTGGCTGCTGCAGGGCTTCTTCAGTTGGATCATCGCACCGATGTTTTTCGCGACGCTGCTGGTTCCCCACCTGTGGCCCATCCTGCACGCGGCTCCTGCCTCCAGCATCGGCTACGCGTATTTCTGGGGCGTGCTGTGGGGCTTCGGCGGACTCACGTTCGGCCTCTCGATCCGCTACCTTGGCATCGCCCTGGGCTACCCCATCGCTCTCGGCCTCTGCACGGTCTTCGGGACGCTGATGCCGCCGATCTTCAGCGGACAGATCCACGTCATCCTGCACACCACGGCCGGCCAGATCATTCTTTTCGGCATCGGCGTCTGCACGCTGGGCATCGTGTTCAGCGGCCTGGCAGGCAGGTCAAAGGAATCCGAGCTGACCACCGAGCAGAAGACGGAGACGGTGGAGGAGTTCCACTACGTGAAGGGGCTGGCGGTGTCGATCTTCGCCGGCATCATGAGCGCGTGCTTCGCCTATGGACTGGCTGCGGGCAAGCCGATCGGCGACATCGCCAAGGCATCGCTGGTAAGCCAGGGACACTCGGACCTGTGGCAGAATCTGCCGATCCTGGTGATCGTGCTGTGGGGCGGCTTCACCACGAACTTCATCTGGTGCGTCATTCTTCTGGTGCGCAACAGCTCGTTCTACCAGTACTTCGGAGCATCGGCGCCCAACTTCGACAGCCAGGACAACATCATCGCCGCAGAGGCCCTCTCCAGCTCGCCGATGACCGGCAATCCCCTGCGCCTGCGGCTGCGCACCAGCTATGTGCCGCTGCGGCTGAACTACATCCTGGCCGCTCTGGCGGGCGTGATCTGGTACTTCCAGTTCTTCTTCTACAGCATGGGACAGACGAAGATGGGCAAGTACGACTTCTCCAGCTGGACGCTGCACATGGCCAGCATCATCATCTTCTCCACCATCTGGGGCATCATGCTGCACGAGTGGCGCGGCACCAGCGCCAAGACGCGCTGGCTGGTGGCGGCAGGGCTGGCTCTGCTGGTGGGATCGACCATCATCGTGGGCTACGGGAATTATTTGAGCGCGAACTCGCCCGCGGAAACGCAGGCGATGCATGCAAGCCATCGCATCACGCTGGCGCAGAGCAAGCCTTAGGCTGGCTTCGTGCTTGGCGCGAATGGTTCTTCCTTCGCTTTGCTGCGGAAGAACGGTAAGGCAAAGCAAAGGAAGCAGCAGATTCCTACGCTTCGCTGCGGAATGACAACCAGAGGGGCAACGGCAACAGAAGCAGCAGATTCCTACGCTTCGCTGCGGAATGACAGCCAGAAGAACGGGCAACATAAGGGCGACGGCAAGTGACCCCGAGGACTCCTTGATGCCAATAGCGGCGAAATTATCCCTTCGTGCAGCAGCCCTTGCTCTCCTTGCATGCTCACTCGCTGCACCGGCGATGGCGCAGGCTAAGCCTTCGCCGCTCACGGTGCAGGGCGACCACTTCCTGCTCGACGGCAAGCCCTTCGTCATCCGCTCGGGAGAGATGCACTATGCGCGCATTCCGCGGGCCTACTGGCGGCAGCGCATGGAGATGGCCAAGGCCATGGGCCTGAACACCATCACCACGTACATCTTCTGGAACGTGCATGAGCCGCAGCCGGGCCAGTTCGACTTCTCCGGCAACAATGACGTTGCGGCCTTCATCCGGCTGGCGCAGCAGGAGGGCCTCCACGTTGTCCTGCGCACGGGGCCATATTCCTGCGCGGAGTGGGAGTTCGGCGGCTTCCCCTACTGGCTGCTGAAGGACCCGCGCATGTCCACCGCCCTGCGCACCAATGACGATGCGTACATGGTGCCGGTCGAGGCGTGGCTGGCGCGCCTGTCGAAAGAGCTCGTCCCCCTGCTGGCGGCCAACGGCGGCCCCATCCTGGCGGTGCAGGTGGAGAATGAGCGCGGCAACATCGGCCCTGGCCACGACTACATGGAGCACCTGCGACAGATCTTCCTGAAGGACGGCTTCGGCCAGGCACTGCTCTACACCGCCGACCCGCAGAAGAGCCTTCCCAACGGATCCATTCCAGAGCTTTTGGCGGGCGTGAACTCCGGCCCCGGCCACGCGGAGCAGGCGGTGGAGACGATCCACACCATGCGCCCCGGAACGCCTGTCTTCGTCTCGGAATACTGGCCGGGATGGTTTGACCACTGGGGCGAGCCGCACTCGGTGAAGCCGATCGGGCCGCAGCTCGCGGACCTGGAATACATGCTGAAGAACAACGTCTCGTTCAACATCTACATGTTCCACGGAGGCACCAGCTTCGGCTTCATGAGCGGAGCGAGCTGGTCTGGCAACGCCTACCACCCGGACGTGACCAGCTACGACTACGACGCTCCTTTGGATGAGGCTGGCCACGCCACCGCGAAGTATGCCGCCTATCGCGGCCTGATTGCGAAGTACACGCCCCAGCCGCTGCCTGCTGTTCCCGGCAATCCGCCGGTGGTGGAGATTGCGCCCTTCAGCCTCGACCAGGCAGCGTCTCTTTGGGACACGCTGCCGAAGCCCGTCTCCAGCGAACATCCGCAGACCATGGAGTCGCTGAACCAGGCCTATGGCTACGTGCTCTATCGCACGCAACTGACAGCGGCGGCGCACGGCGAGCTGGTGCTGAGCGATGTGCATGACTATGCCCAGGTCTACATCGACGGCAAGCTGGCGGGAACCGTCGACCGCGCGAAGAAGCAGGACCGCGTC
>JAJZHR010000245.1 GCA_021810815.1 Acidobacteriota bacterium
GGGCGGTGATCGCGAGCGGGATGCGGAATGCGCCCATGGCTCGCGCATTCAGGTCGAGGAAGTGGCCGAAGGAGAGGGCGTAGTCGCTGGGGTTCTGCGCGAGCAGAGAGGCGAGGTCGGCGGTGGGTCTTTTGCTGAGAAGGGCAAAGGCCGCTGCGGCGACTGCTCCGGCGAGGCAAAGGACCAGCAGGACGGTGGCGATGCTCCTGCCCGCCCGCAGGCTCCGCTCAGAGGCGTCCTCCTGCGCAAGCCAGCCGCCGATCAGCAGGGCGAGCGCCGGCAGAGCGGGCAGAACGTAATACTCCTGCGTGGTGGAGAAGCTGAAGAAGACCATGATGAAAGCTGCCCAGATGGCGAAGAGCAGCGGCGCGCGCTCCTCCAGGGAGAGTTGCCTGCGCGGAAAAAGCGAACGCCAGCGGACCTGCCCGAGGGCTTGGAACGCGAATGCCGACCATGGCATCAGCCAGAGGAAAAGCAGTCCCCAGAAAAGCGGCAGAGGGACGGTGTCATAGTCGCGCGGCACGCGAAGGTTCAGGTAGCGCAGCAGGTGCTCGTTGACGAAGTAGAACCAGAACCATCCATGGACGTTGCCCTGCGTGGGCAGAAGTCCGATCGGGTGGCCCTGCGTCGGGTTGCGAAGGCCGGCAAGCACGTGCCACGGCGCTGCGACGAGGAAGAACACCAGCATGCTGGAGCCGTGATGCAGCCGCAGGATGCGGCGGATTGAGCCCGCGATGCCGCGCGTGACCAGCAGATAGACGAGCACAATTCCGACCGGGAACACGACCCCGATGAGGCCCTTGGCAAGCACGCCAAAGGCGCAGGAAATGGCGAACGACCAGCCCTCCAGGCGCGAGCCGAATTGCTGCCTCTCGCTGAGCCAGAAGGCGTACATGCAGAAGGCGACGCACAGGCAGAGAATGACATCCGGTATCAGGATGTGCGCGAAGATGAACGGCCCGAAGGACGTCGCCAGGATCAGAGCAGCGTAGAAACCGGCCAGGGAAGAGCCGAACGACCTGCGTCCGAAGCTGCTGACCACCAGCAGAAGAGCCAGCATCGCCAAAGCCAGCGGCAGCCGCGCCGCCCAGGCATGCACGCCGAACACCTTGAAGCTGGCCGCCATGCTCCAGTACATCAGCGGCGCCTTCTCCAGATAGCGGATGCCGTTGGCGTGGAGCGTGACCCAGTCGCTGCGGACGAGGATCTCGCGCGCTGCCTCCGCGTGGACGGAGTCGGCGTCGTCCAGCAGCGGCGGCGTCAAGAGGGTGTAGCTGGCGTAGAGCAGCAGCCAGAGCACTGCGATGAAGCGGAAGCTGGCCCAGCGCGGAGAGCTTTGCGTCATCTCGTCCACCGCTGCTTCAGGCTCAGAAATGGCGACTCGAAGTAGCGGTAGCTGAGCGAAGCTATAAGAAGCGTACCAAGAAATCCTGTGATAGCGGTCATGAATTCAAACACTCTTGGAGTGTGAGGAAGGAATACTCCAAGAGATCGCCTGTAGATAGTTCCATATATCTCCTGAAGGAGTGCGTGGAAAATATAGAATCCGTAACTTAGTTTTCCAAGTGCACGCAATGGACGAATATTGAAGAACCAGTAGATTGCATTTTCTGGCTTCAACGCCATTACCATGAGTGCTGCCGCGAGCAGGTCGATTATTGTGTAATCGAAGCCTCCGAATAAAGATGTGAACGCTTGATTGTAGCCAAAAAAGAAATGCGCAATGGCGAAGATTGCGGCAATAGCCGCGATACCGCAAAAGAAGAGGCGTGGCGCAACGCGCTGTAGTAGCCGCCCGTTGCCCCCGCGAAGCAGAAGCGCAATGAGTCCACCCAGGAGCAGAGCGTCCATTCGTAAAGCTGTGACGCGGTACAGGAACTCTGCCGACAAGAGCTTAGGCGGGGCGATGTGCAGGAGTATTGTCCGAATCAAAGGCAGTATGAGGCACACAGCTGCGCAAATCCGTATCAGCTTCAACCGGTCGAACACTATGAACACGATGAGAGGCCAGAACAGGTAAAACTGCTCCTCGACGCAAAGAGACCAAAAATGGCTAAATCCTAACGAGAGGCCAAACTTTCCGATATGTCCATATATGTCCTCGAGGGATGGATTATGCAGATATGCGTTGAGGGGGATGAACCGAATGTAATTGCCGAGGTAAAGCGGCCATGTCCACCACCGCCAATTCCAGTTCCAATGCATCCAAGGAGCAACCAAAACAATTGCGAGCAGTACGGCGTAGTACAAAGGGAAGATGCGGAGCGTCCGGCGGACATAGAAGTTCTTGAATCGGTGCCGATGCTTGCGGGTGTCGTACAGAATTCCCGTGATGAGGAAGCCAGACAACACAAAAAAGATATCGACCCCAACCCATCCGTATGGCATGCCGAAGTAATGCTGCATGAAAACCATCATCACAGCTAAAGCTCGCAGCCCGTCCAAGGCGGGATAAAAGATCCGATTCGCAGGCTCGGTCTCGGGTGTGTTTCCGCTGACTATTTCCTGTTCGTCGTTCAAAGAGATCACAAAAGCCTCGCCTTACGGTTAGATACACTGGTTCAGTTTATGGCATACGGACAAGTGCCCTGCTGATGACGGAATTTGTCACCGCAGCCATGGCGGCCGTCGTAGACTGCTGATGTATGAGCGAAGAGCAGAAGTACGTCTGGCCGCAACCCTCAGCGGAATTGATCTACGACGACTGGTATCCGGCGATGCGGAGCGCAGAGCTGCGCGGCAAGCGGATGATGAAGACCACCCTGCTGGGCATTCCGGTGGTGCTTGGGCGCAAAGCGGGCGGAGAAATCTTCGCCATGCGCGACCTGTGCCCCCACCGCGGAATTCCTCTGTCGGCTGGCTGGTTCGATGGCGAGCATGTCACCTGCAAATACCATGGGTGGAGCTTCGAGCCGTGCAGCGGACAGTGCGCCGGCATCCCCTCGCTCACCAGCAAGGACGCTCTGGACGCTTCGCGCATCTACGCGGCCACATACCCCTGCGTGGAGAGCGACGGCTACGCCTGGGTGTATGTCCCGTCGCCGGGGCTGGGGCGGCTGGCTGCCCGAGCTGCTCAGGAGGCCCAGGGCGCTCAGGCGCTGCCGCCAGTGCCGGAGCTGCCAAAGTTCAGCGCGAAGTTCCGCAGCGCGCACTTGTCCGCCGAGCTGCCGTGCAATGTGGACCACGGCATCATCGGACTGATGGACCCGGCGCACGGGCCCTTCGTGCATCAGGCCTGGTGGTGGCGGTCGCGCGCCAGCATCCACGAGAAGGAGAAGCGCTTCGAGCCCATCCCGCAGGGCTTCCGCATGTCCGCGCACGCTCCCTCGGGCAACAGCGCTCCCTACAAGATTCTTGAGAAGCCGATCACGACCATCGACTTCGTGCTTCCCAATCGCAGGTACGAGACCATCCGCAGCGGCTCGCGCTGGTTCTCCAGCCTGACGACGGTGACGCCCGTGACGGCCTCGACATGCAGGATCGACGTGTATGGCGCGTGGAATATTCTTTACGCCGTTCCTTTTGTGACTTCCATCGTCAAATCCTTCGGAGCGCGCTTTGTGCGCCAGGATCAGGTGACGATGATCGAGCAGGCCGAGGGTCTGCGGCACAATCCCGCTCTCATGCTGATCGACGATGCGGACAAGCCGGCGAAGTGGTACTTCGCGCTGAAGCAGGCGCGGCTGAAGGGCGTGGGAGAGCATCCTCTGAGCGGGCCTGTGACGCTGCGGTGGAGGAGTTGACACGGCCGTTGCGATGAGCCGAGGATGATCGCCTTATGATTTGCTCTCCAGATCGCTGCGGATGGGCGCCGCTTCTTCTTTTGATTCTTTTGGCTCCTTGGCAGCAGCTTTGCGCTCAAAAAGCGGAGCCGTTGCCAGCGAACCAGCCGCCTCACAGTTTTACGCTTCAGAAGAATGTTCGCAGCGTTGTCGTGGACGTCACCGCGCTTGATTCCCGCGGCAAGCCGATCCCTGGCCTGAAGGCGAAGGATTTCTCCGTTGCAGAGGACAAGGTGCCGCAACGCATCCTCAGCTTCGAGGCGCACGATATGGATGCGTGGACAGAAGTGGCACCGCCGAACCTGCCGCCGGATACTTTTGTGAACCTGCCGAAGAAGCCCGAGCGCGGGCCGGTGTACGTCTTGTTCTACGATATGGCGGATACAGACCTCGACACCCAGATGTTCGAGAGGCATCAGCTCGTCAAGTTCATGGAGAGCAAGCCGCAAGGCACGGTCTTCTGCGTGATGGCAGTCTCGGATGGCCTGCATTTGATCCAGGGCTTTACCAGCGACCGCAAGAAGCTGCTCGCGGCTTTTGACCTGTACGGCAAGACTCCGCATATGCCGATGGTCTTTTTATACCGCTGGACTTATTTGAAATTAGACGATCCTTTCCTCAATTACCTCGAAATTCTGGAGAGCATCCGGCAATATCTGCGGGGGGTTCCGGGACGCAAGAACCTGATCTGGGTCTCCGGTGCGTTTCCGGTGTTGCTGACCCCCGGCCCAATTCAAGACTTGCTGCCGAAGCATCTTGCGCCATGGCCGCCAGAAATCGAACCCTTCCTCAAGGAGTTCGCCGCGATGGCTGCCGACCGAATCGCCATCTACCCCATCGCCCAGGCTTTCCACCGACCGCTCAGCAGCGAAGACGAAATGGCGAAGCTGACTGGTGGTCGCGAACTGAATAGCACCGTCGATATCGCCGGATCGCTCGCTACGGCGACCGAAGACGGCGGCGATTACTACACGCTGAGCTACACCTCCACAAATAGGGACTACGACAATCGTCTGCGAGGGATCAAGATAACGCTGCCGAAGATGAAGAAGGGCAGCTACGAGCTTGCGTACCGCAGGCAGTATGTTGCGTATGACGGC
>JAJZHR010000246.1 GCA_021810815.1 Acidobacteriota bacterium
TTCTCCGGCTTGCTGTAATCGAAGTCGGGCTGCACATGCAATGCACTGAATGCCTGCCCCGGCGTTTGCCCGGCAAACACTCTCCCTTTGCCCACCGTATGAACGCCGTCGCCGTCCCCGAACAGCGCCGTGCTGAGCCGCTTGAATTCAGCCTGATCGTCGGCCTCGCTGGGATCGTCGATCGGCTCGGGGCCGGCCACCTGGGCTCCCTCTCGCACCATGTTGTAAATCGCGCGCAACACCGGCAGAGACATGTGCCGGCTATATGGATCCAGCCCCAGCACCCTGTAGTTCATCCCGCCCTTGGTCACGATGCGTCCATCCACCACATGCAACTCATGGATCAGTGCATCCGCATTCACGTAGTCAAAGCCATAGCCCGCGGGCACGCCGGGAGCCTTGTTCGCAAAGATCGCCGTAAGGTTCGAGTCTTCTCCGTAAAAGTAAATCAGGTCCGCGTAGAAGCGGCCCTGCTGCAGAAGAAAGCTCGTCCGCGCCAGGTAATCGATCCACGGCCCGGCTTCGTTCGCCCACGTCTCATTCCGATTGAACCACTGCCCGTACGGCCCCAGCGTCAAGCCGGGCGCGGTACCCTTTCCCACCAATGGCTGGTGCGCGGACTCGTGAATCACGATGCGGTTGATGCCGTTCAGAAACTCCTGATCGGCGGTCGGCTTCAGCGTGGCGGGCGACCACGCCCACGGCGCCGCGGCCGCTGTCATCGATTCGGCAGCGGCAAGGTTCTGCCCGTAAATGTGCGCCACGGAGGCCGACTCGCGATCGTCCGCATCGTAGCCGTACTGCTCCTTGTTGACCCCCGGCCTCTGCGTCCACATTGCACTCATGGGCACTTCGTTGAACTTCTTCACTTCCATCCCATCGGCCACAAACGCGCGTCCCCCCTCGTGCGACTCGCCATAGTGGCCCATGCCGCGCTCGTGGAGAGTGGCCTCCAATTGGCCGTAGTGCTCGTTCGCGATCAGATCGGCAATGGTCTTGCGAAAATCCCACAGGAAGCGATCGCTGGCTTCCGCGCTCTCCACCACTTCGCCGGTGAGAACCGGCATCCAGGGCAGCGGATCGTACCCTCGCAGTCTCTTGAACTGCGCAATCATGTTGTCAGTCCAGTTTTGCGAGCCCGCCTCCCAACTGTCGTTCACCACATACTGGATACCTTTCTTGCCCATCATGCCGGGGCCCACCGCGGACTTGTAACTGTCGAGATATCGATCGAAATAGGCCTTCACATAGCGATGGTCCATCTTGTCCACTTCGAGCCCCGTGGCTTCAGCCGTCGCGGGATGATTGGTGATTCCCAGCAGCGAATAGCCGAAGCGCAGCACCTCCCAATCGCCGGGCGGAGGTGTCCAGTCCAGCGTTCCATCCGGGCGCATCTTTGCGGTCAGGTCCAGAACCTCCGACTTGCGCACTGCATCCACCGGGTCCACCGGAGGCGTGGCGAAGCCATACAGATCGGGCTCCGGCACAAACGCCGCCTTCTCTTCAAAGTGGTTCACACGCGCGCCGGGATGAAGCACCAGCTCTGCAACCTTGTAGTCCGTCAGCCCCTTGGCGGCTCCTTTGCCGAACGACGAGAGATCGAATCCCACTGCCCAGTTGGGAACTCTGGGCGGAGGTGCGCGCCGGAAGGTGACTCGAAAATACTTCGCGGTCACTGGGGCAAATGAGATCGTGTGCTCCGGCGCATCGCCGCCGCCGAGCTTCGCAGCCAAGCGGAAGTTCTGCCCATCGTCGCCGGCTTCTAGACTCATTTCCGGAGCGCTAATTCCGCTAGCCAGCGAAGCGAAGAGATCCGGATCCTTGGTCACATACGTGATCGCGTGGATGGTTTGCGGCGCAGGAAACTCATACTGAATCCAGGAAAACTTGCCAGGCGCCGGAATCGGAACCGATGTCGTCTTCTCCAGATCTCCGTCCGACAGCATCGCCGAATTGAGCGAACTGGCGCTCGATGAAATCTTCGCGTGCAGTTCAGTTACGCTCTCATCGGTTGACGGCCTGCGGTAGGCCACCACCACCGAGTCTGCATAAAACCACGGATGCTTTTCCCCTCCGGGAGCGGTGGCCGCAGTGCCGTACATGCTCAGGTTTTGGAACGCGCCAGTCTCCGATGGCGGAGGAGCAAGCTTTCCAGTGAAGGGCTTTCCGCCTTCCACTTCCGTTTTGCTCCACACATATTTCTTCATGCCCTGCGAATTGGGCACCCACGGCCCTCCACTCTCGCTCCAGCCCGGCGAGCCTGCAATTGCCTCCTCCATGTGGTACTGGACAGCGAGCCCGGTGGCGTATTTGAACGCATCCTTCCACTCCGGTGTCATGTAGATGAGCCGCTGCTTCACCACCTGCGGCGTGGAGAGCGCCGCGTCGAAGTTATGAAAACCGTCCAGCCCGATCCGATGCATCCATTCCAGATCGAGTTTGATTCCTTCCTTGGTGATGTTGCCGTTCATCCAGTGCCACCACACGCGGGGCTTGGCGGAGTCGGGCGGATTGCCAAATCCGGCACTGAGCGGATCCGCCTTGGGCCCTTGCGCCGCGGCGGCGCATGTCACCAACACCAGCCCAATGACGCTTGCCCTGAAGCCAAGACATCTCCAACGGCGACTCCGACCAACTCTCTTCAGCATGACGATCCTCATTTCGGTGCAACTCAGTGAAACGGCAGGAATGAACGCCCGCTCGCGCGGCAATCGTCGCAAGCTCGCCGCCCACGACTGTGAACGGCCGACGTAAATGGACCGATGGGGCCTGAACTCGGCCGCAGGTGGAGGTTAGCCACACACATGGACAACTGTCAAATGGCAGTTTCTTTTCGGATTGAAATTTCAATCTTACTCCGAACGCCTTGGTGCACTTGGAATTCGCGCGCCGCGTGACTTGCCTTCTCACTCCATACCAGCGGCACCTTCGATGTGCATTTGCCGCTTTCTCGCCAGCCCCGCCGGGCATCGTCTCGGGGAACGCAGGCAAAGGCGGCCGAAGTGCGTTAGTGCCTAATTGCGTATTTCAATAGGTAAAATGTATTGGACATTTGTTGATCGCTGGCTTAGGATGCAAATTCCGATGCGTCGCCGCAGGAAGTCGCCGACTTGTCGCATCGGCGCGACAGCTTTTTCGCAATCGAGCAAAGGAAGGAATCGCTCGCTGTGCGCTACAGACGATTGCTGTCGCCTCGCAGCCAATTGACTCTCACTCCCAAAAGGCGGTAGATCCATGCAACACGATTCGGTTCTCCTCGAAGCTGCTTTTCGCGCCCTGGATTCCTTCAAGATCGAACTCCCCTCCTGGGGATTCGCCAATACCGGCACCCGATTTGGAAAATTTCTCCAGCCCGCCGCAGCTTCCACGCTGGAGGAAAAATTCAGCGACGCGGGCCAGGTGCACAAGCTCACCGGCGTAACTCCTACCTTGGCCCTGCACGTCCAATGGGATCTGCCCAACGGAATTGCCGACGCGGAGAGCGTGCGCCGTCTGGAAAGTCTGCACGGCGTGTCTGCCGGATCGATCAACCCCAACCTGTTTCAGGATCAGGAATACAAGTTCGGCTCGCTCTGCAATCCTTCCTCCGGGGTGCGAGAACGAGCGGTCGCGCATTTGCTCCATTCAGTAGCCATCGCTCACCAACTCGGATCGAAGGACATTTCGCTCTGGCTGCCTGACGGCTCCAATTATCCGGGGACGCAGAGCATTCGCAAGCGGATTGCCTGGCTGGAAGAAGCTCTCGTACGAACCCATGGGGCTCTCGCGCCGGAACAGCGCCTCCTGATCGAATACAAGCCCTTCGAGCCTGCTTTCTATCACACCGATATCGCCGACTGGGGAATGGCCTCGCTCCTGGCTGCGAAGGCCGGCCCCCAGGCGCGGGTGCTGGTGGACACGGGACACCACTACGCGGCACAGAATATCGAACAGATTGTCGCGTGGCTGCTGCACACGGGAATCCTTGGCGGCTTCCACTTCAATGATCGCCGCTATGCGGACGACGATCTGACCCTCGGCTCCATAGACCCTTACCAGATCTTCCGCATCTTTCATGAGATTCACCTCTCAGGCCCGTCGCTGCTCGGGAGTATGGCGTTCATGATCGATCAGAGCCACAATCTCAAGGGCAAAATGGAAGCCACGGTGCAGACCGTCGCTTCAGCCCAGGAACTTTGGTTGAAAGCCGCGCTCGTAGATCGAGAGAAACTGGCGCTCTTGCAGGATCGATGCGAACTGGTTGCCGCCGAGGAACTGTTTCGCGGCGCATTCTGGCAAGATGTGCGGCCCATCGTCAGAGAATGGCGCGCGGCCCGGGGGCTGCCCGAAGATCCGCTGGCCGCTCTGGGCGCCAGCGGATATGTGCAACGCATCGGCGCCGAGCGCGGCGCCAAACTGGCGCCCGCCACCTCCTACGCTTAGGATGGTGGGAGCAACCAAGCTGGATTTAAACAGTGGTGGAGGAACGCCGGTTGTCCAAGCCTAAAATCAAGCGGCTTTACCTGATTCCGATTCTTTCCAAGGCGCTGGATGTTCTGGAACTTTTGGAGCAGACAAAAGGCCCCATCGCGCTCGAAGACGTGTACCAGCAGACCAGCGTCTCCAAAACCAGTGTCTATCGAATTCTGAAGACGCTGGTACATCGAGGCTATGTAGCCCAGGGTGAAAGTGGACACTACAGGCTGGTTTCGCGTCCCCGCCGCCTGCGGTTTGGCTTCGCCGCGCAGAGCGGCGAAATGCCCTTCTCTCTGGCGGTGGCGTCCAGCGTCACCGCGGCCGCGGCCGCGGCCGGAGTCGAGCTGCTGCACCTGGACAATCGATACGACCCCGGCCTCGCCATCAAAAACGCGGAAGAATTTGTGCGCCAGCGCGT
>JAJZHR010000247.1 GCA_021810815.1 Acidobacteriota bacterium
TTCCTGCTGCCTCTACGCCACCAGCGCAGCGGCCAGCCTCAACCCCGCCAGCAGCCACCAGTTCGCCTGCAACTGCTGCGCAGAGGCCGTCTACGCCCGCTGTCTCCGCTCCGTCTGATGCCGCGCCAGATGTTTCCTCTCCAAATGTTTCCGCTCCATCGATCTCGCCCTTTGAGAGCGATAGCAACCGGAAATCGTCAGGCAGCAGGTCGCCCCTTTCTGAAACTGCAACAGACGCAAGCAACGACCATGCTCCTCGCGCGATGGCCACTTCTTCCGCCACGCCTATCGCAACTGCTGGCCGCGCCCCCGTCGCAAGCGCTGCCCCCTTGGCGTCGGCAACTGCGTCCTATGCCGACGCAACGCGCGGCGCGCTTGCCTTGGCGCTAGCGGAAGAGCCTTTGGCAATAGCGGAAGAGACTTTGGCAGTAGCGGAAGAGACTTTGGCAAAGACGCTTGTAGCTCCAAAGCCTGTGGCGAACGACTCCGGCCTCGACCTGGAAGCCCTGCAGAATGCGGTCTGCGACGCCCTGGCGGCCAACGGCCAGCAGTCCATGGCCGACCAGATGGGCGAGGCCACGTGGTCGGTGGACGCGGGCCAGTTGACGGTGCAGACCACGGTCGGCAAAGCGGTGCTCGACCTGCTCTTCACCACAGCCGCGGAAAAAATCTCTCGCGAGGCTCTCCGGGCCAATGGTGGAGGCGCGCTGAAGCTCACCCTGCTGCCGGGAAGCGCCAACTCCGCCGCCGCGCCGAAGAAGGCGCGCGCTCCACGGACAGGAAGCGCCCAGGCCCGCGCAATGGAGCATCCTATGGTGCAGCAGGCGCAGAGGCTGTTCCATGCTGAAGTGCGCAACGTCGTCGATCTGCGGGAAAAGGACTAAAGCAGAACTCCCGAAAGAAGGCACCGGATCTGGCGTTAGAACCAATCCATCAGCCCATCAGCCAATCGTAGATCGTTGAAGGAGAAGAGCGGACCTATGGACCTCGGAAAATTGCAGGAAATGATGGTCAAAACCCAGCAGATGAAAGACGACATGGACCACAAACTGTCCGAAACCGTCGTGCAGGGTTCAGCCGGCGGAGGCATGGTAGTGGCCACCATGAACGGCCAGAAGCACCTGATAAAACTGAAGATCGATCCCACCGTCACCGGCCTCAGCGCGAGCGATGTGGAGATGCTGGAAGACCTCCTGACCGTCGCCGTGAATGAAGCCGAGCGCAAGGCGGACGAAGCCAGCAAGAAGACCATGCAGGGGATGATGGGCGGCGTTCTCGGCGGCTTGAACCTGCCGGATATTTTCTAGCAACCTGCTTTTTTAGCTTTCCCGCATTTTCCCCAGCAGGATCTGGGAAGCTACTGAAGCTGGAATTGCCTCAGAGCCGGGGTTCCCCTACTGGCAACCGATGCCGCGAAGCTGCTTTCTCTTCTGGCTGCGAGCACCATGCTGATCCCTACGGCAGCCGCGACAAAATAGTGGATGCCATGGGCCATCAAGGTCGGCTCCAGCGGAAAAGTAAGTAGCAGCAGCGCGCACACCAGCGCGATCCCCAGGCTGCGCGGCAGAGACGGAGTTGCGCTGACACCTCCCATCATGCGCCCCAGCACATCGTCCAAAATAAAGCTGAGCGGCAGCAGCAGCAAGATAAGATCGTGCGGCTGCATGTGATAGCTGACGAGCATGGCGGCGGGCAACGCAACGAGCATGGAGGCGCTTTGCCTTGCGGCCCACACGAGCACAAGGACGCACAGGATCACGTTCAGCCACTGCCCCCAGGGCGCTCCATGGGAAAGGCCGTAAGTCAGGCCGTGCAGGTTGGGCATCTCCGACGGCAGCATCCCATAGCGCACCTTCGCCGCAGCAGCATTGGCCGCGCTCTGGCTGGCGATGCCAGAGAGGCTTCTCCAGTAAGCCGCCAGACCGGCCCTGCCCACCATCGCCCATGAGACGCCAGCAGCGCAGCCCGCGCCAGCAACAAAGCCCCAGACAAAGCGCCACCGCCTCCAGACAAGAAAGAGCAGAAACACCGGAAGCGCCAGTTGAAACTTCATCAGCGCGAGGGACAGGACGAGCCCAGCCAGAAAACTGCTCCCGCGCCGCAGCAGAGCATAGCTGCCGCAGCAGAGGACCAGCAGGACAAACGAAATCTGCCCCTGCATCAAGGCCACGGATACGGCGAACAGGCAGCCGTAGAGGGCTGGCAGCAGCGCCCGGCTGCGCCGCCCCAGCGCTGGCAGCCATGGGCGCAGCAGCAGCGATGCCGCGAAAAGTAGAGCGAGGTTCGCCGCGACTTGAACGAAGAAAGCGTCCCTGTACGGCAGCAGCGAGAGAGGGACGAAGAGCAGCGCCGCAAACGGAGGATAGAGGAACGGGAGAGCGCCGGCCCTTTGTCCCACGCGCGCATCCTGCACCTGCCGCTGGTAGTCGTAGTCGTACAGCCGGGATGCCTGCCCGGAGCGGACAATGGCTCCCGCCGCGTAGAAGGGGCGCAGATCCACCTTTCCCTCCAGCGAGGGCTTCGCTCCAACGAAACATGCGAGCGCCTCGCAGAGCAGCAAGACCGCAACCAGAATCTTCCCTGCCATTGGCAACTTCCCGGAGCGCGCCTGCGGTTGCTCCGCCAGATGTTGCTCCGCCAGATATTGCTCCGCGGGGGATCTCTCCGCCATGGGCTCTTCCATGACGCTCATTGCATCCCCGCATGGACAGTGGGAGCAGCCGGTGCCGGCTGAAGTCCAATCTCCCTGCAGTACCTTGCGCCGCCCCTGCGGAAGGATCTCACGGATTTGCGCAGCAGCAGAGCGACGGCTCCAGCGGCATCCACCGGCCGGCTGCAGAGA
This sequence comes from Acidobacteriota bacterium, assembly GCA_021810815.1. GTDB lineage: Bacteria > Acidobacteriota > Terriglobia > Terriglobales > Acidobacteriaceae > JAJZHR01. The sequence goes on from JAJZHR010000247.1 coordinate 2,843, forward strand.
AAGCCCTGGAACTGGTCGCAGCCCGCGTCGAGAAGCGCTTCGAACTGCTCCTCCGTCTCCACCCCCTCAGCCACCACATCCATGCGCATCGAGTGGGCCATGGAAATGATGGTGGTCACGATCGGCAAGGTGCCGTTGGGCTCGAGCATCCTGGACACGAACGAGCGATCAATCTTCAGTATGGATACCGGAAGCTGATGCAGGCGCCCGAGCGAGGAAAAGCCCGTGCCGAAATCATCGATGGAGAAGTGGAAGCCCTGAGCTGCCAGTTGGACCATGTTCTCAAGAGCCAGGGAATCGCGCGGCATCACGCTGCTTTCTGTGAGCTCGAAGTGGATCAGGGAGGGCTCGAGGCCAAACTGCTCCAGGACAGTCAGCACGTCGCTACAGAAACTCCTCTGCACAATCTGCAGAGCCGAAACATTGATGGCCACAGGAACCGGCGCATGGCCGCCCATCTGCCAGCTCCTCAACTGGCTGCAAACCTGCGCCAGCACCCAGCGGCCGATGGGGATGATCAGGCCTGCCGATTCAGCGATCGGAATGCAGACCGCGGGACTGATCATGCTCCCGTCCTCGTCACGCAACCGCAGCAAAGCCTCCATGCCGCAGAGCTTGCGATTGCAGTCCACAATGGGCTGATAGAACACTTCGAATCCGCCCTCGACAAGCGCACGTCGCATCACCTGCTCAATCCGGCTGTCCTCCTGCGCCTGCCGGCTCAGAGTGCGGGAGAGCCGCACCAGATGCTCTGATCCATACCTCTGCGCTTGGGCCTGGGCCCGCGCTGCATCTCTCCAGATGGATGCGGCATCATCGGAATCCTCAGGAAACACGGCCATGCCCATTCTCACGGAGACATCGAGAGGATATCCATCCACAGCCAACGCCTCATCGAAGAGCAGCAGCAAGTGCCGCGCCCGATCCTCCGCAGCAGCACCGTCCGGCACAGACCCGAGCGCGATCGCGAACTCCCCGCTGCCCGTCCTGCCCAGAGCGTCCTGCTCGCCTAGATCCGAGAGCAGCAGCCGCGCCGTCTCCTTCAACATCTTGTCTCCCACCAGGTAGCCATGGTTCTCATTCACCTTGTCGAATCGCTCGATGCGAAGAAGGATGAGCGCGCAGCCAGCCTCCTGTTCCCGCGCGCCAGCAAGCATCTCCTCCAGCTTACGCATCAGCTTCCCTCGATTCGGCAATCCGGTCAGAGCATCGTGGTGCGCCTGGTGGACCAGCTGCTCCATCATGCGCTCCCGCTCCGTCAGATCCTCGCCGAGCGCCACCGTGGCTTCCCTTCCCCGGAAGCTCGCCTTGTATGCCGTGATGCTTACAGGAAACTCCGTCCCATCCTGCTTGACGTGCATCGATCGAAAGGTCGCCCGATGCAGGTCCGCGCAAGCGGTTTCCATAATCTTCGGGATCGATCCCGGAGCCAGCATCTCCGTCAGCTTCTTCTTGCGAAGCTCCGCTGCCGTGTACCCATGCATTGCGGCCGACGCTGGATTGCAGCTCAGCAGGCGCAGAGTCTTGCGGTCGTAGATCCACACCGCATTCGGGTTGTTGTTGAAGAGTGCCTCATACTCCTGCGCCAGCTCCCGCGACACATTCGCATCCTCCTCCAGAACAATCATCGTCATCCCGACCGCCGCCAGAAGCTGGGCCAGGTCCAGCAGAGATGGCAGCAGGCGCGCCTCAGCCGCCCCTGCCCCTCTGGTCGCGACGGCAGCGAAGGAGGAGCCGGCCCAAAGCAGGAAGCCGGCGACCGTGGCCAGGTTTCCCAGGCTCCGCCGCGAATAGTTCTTGCTGAACAAAAGCGCGTTGATCAGGAATACCTCGGCCGGAATAGCCGCCAGCACGAGTTCCGGCCTGCTCGAAGCAAGAGCACCCAGCATCCAGGCTGCGCTGAGAATGTAGATAACGGACAGAGCGACGAATTTGGACCTGTCCTGGCCCACATTGCGATGCGTCAGCATGATGGCGAAACCATGCACGCCAACAATGGAAACACAGAACACGCCAATGTCTTTGGGCA
>JAJZHR010000248.1 GCA_021810815.1 Acidobacteriota bacterium
TCTGGTGCTGCTGGACACGCCATCGATTCTGCCGGTGACGGACACGGTGTCGCTCTCCAGCGCGGTGGATGCCGTGCTGGTGGTGGTTCGCAGCGGGGTCAGCGGGCGGGAGTCGCTGGTGCGCACCATGGCGGTGCTGCGGAGGGCAGGAGCGAGAATCCTTGGCGTGGTTCTGAACGGGGTCGACTTCAAGTCCACCGACTTCCGCAATGAGCGGCTGGGCTATCAGGTGAGCGCGAAGGAGATGCTCGCGCCGGTGACGGAGATCTCCATGGTGCGGCCGGTGATCGCGATCCTGGCGATGCTGCTGGCGCTTGGCATGTCGCAGAGCGCCGCCAATGCGCAGGACGCTCCGGCGGCGAAACCGCCGATGGTGCCCATCCAGTTGCAGGCGACGCAGCCAGCGTCTTCAGCATCAGCGGCGCGTTCGTCGTCTCCCGCGACGCAGCCAGCGTCTCCATCGGCCAAGGCCTCCTCAGCGACACCGCAGCCATTGGCTCCGATGGGGCCTGCTTCCCCCCAGGCGTCGACGCCGACGGCGCAGCAGCAGGGGCAGATCCTGATTGAGCCGGGGGACGTTGTCACCATTGCCGTGTATGACGCTCCGGAGCTGTCGCAGGACGTGCGCGTCACGCCCTCGGGGACAGCCAATCTGGCGCTGCTGGGCGACACGCAGGTGAAGGGGCTGCGTCCCGAGCAACTGGCCCGCAACATCGAGTCCGAGCTGATGTCCCGCAAGCTGATCATGCACCCGCATGTCTCTGTGAGCATCAAGGAGTTCACAACGCAGGGCATCACCATCGAGGGGGATGTGCAGAAGGCCGGGGTCTATCCGGTGTATTCGCCGAGGCTGCTGGTGGACGTGATCGCAATGGCCAGCGGGCTCAGCCCGACGGCGGACACGCACATCACGATTCGCCGCGCATCCGGAGAGACGGAGACGGCGGACCTCTCGCAAAACAACGGGAAATCGCTCGCCGACAACAAGGTGATGGTGTATCCCGGCGACACGGTGATCGTTCCGCGCGCGAACTTCGCCTATGTCGTTGGGGAGGTGGCGCGGCCGGGCGGATACATTATGCATGACAACGGCAGGATGACGGTGTTGCAGGCTCTCTCAGAGGCTCAGGGGACCACGCGCACGGCATCTGCGAAGAAGGCCGTCCTGCTGCGCCGGACGCCGAACGGAACTGTCCGGATTCCCATCAACCTGCATGCCATTCTGCGGGGCAAGGCTCCGGACGAGCCGATGCAGAGCGAGGACATCCTGTTTATTCCATCGAGCCTTCTGAAGAGTTTCGCGCAGGACACGCAGGGAGTGGTGGCATCGGTGTCCGGGGCTGCGCTGTACACGTTCGCCCCCTAGGCGCGGGAGAAGACCTGGAGATCGAGCCTATGGCTCGATCTTTGGGCGAGAGACCGACGCCCTGCGAGACAGGGAAAGGCTGTCGTTTTCCATGAAAACGAAGATCCGCAAAGCAAATATCGTGCTGTTGCTGCTGGTGCTGACGGGTGTGGTGGCCGGAATCGCGTCCCCCGGCAACTATGACAATGCGCCGGGCGGCATGGGAACGCAGATGCACCTGCCGGTGGTGCTGAGCTACATGGTGGTGTATGGCTTGCTGCTGAGCGCGATCTTTGTTCGGCCCCACGCGGTGATGCGGGCGATCTTGAACGTGGGGATACTGTGGCTTCTGGTGGGCTTCTGCCTTCTCTCCGCGTTGTGGAGCGATGACCCTTCGCTGAGCCTGAGAAGGTCGATGATGCTGGCGCTGACGGTGCTGGTGGCAGCCATCATCGGGTCGGAGTTCAGTGTGGGGACCATCGCGCAACTGCTCGGCGTGGCGTCGTTGATCCACATCGGCCTGACGTTCGCTCTGCTGGCGGTGGAGCCGAGGATGCTTTTTTCCTGGGACACGCCGAACTATATCCGGGGGCTGACGACGCATAAGAATTTCTTCGGCCTGGATATGGGCATGGCGGTGGTGGCTCTGGCTCTGGCTCCCATCCCTCGCATGCGATTTCTGCGCTGGCCCTTCGCTGGTCTGGCCTTTGGGATGCTGCTGTGGTCGCATGCCACGGGCGCTCTGGTCGCCACGCTTGCCTCCATCGCCGTCATGTTGATGATGCCGATTGCGCGCGTCCAAGGGTTGAAGAAGGTGCCATTGCTGGCTGTTGCTGGGTCGCTGGTGGCAGCGGCCGCAGTTCTGCTGGAGCAGTCGGCTACGCTGCTGCCCGGTTTGTTTCAGAAGAACGCAACGCTCACGGGCCGCACCGAATTGTGGGACCTGCTGGTGACTGCGATCCAGCACCGGCCGCTGCTGGGATATGGGTATGACAATTTCTGGCAGGGGCTGAGCGGCGAGTCTCTCAATGTCATTCGGAGCGTGGGCTGGATGGTGCCGACGGCGCACAACGGCTACCTGGACCTGTTTCTCGGCATCGGCATGGTTGGGGCTCTTGTCTTCTTCGCGATCCTGTTCATGGCGATGCGGATGACGTGGCGCTACGCCAGAGCCGACAAGACGGCGGTCGGCATGTTCCCAGCGGCGTTCATCGCCTTCTGGCTTGTCTACAACATGAGCGAGAGCGAACTGCTCACGCGAAGCGGAACTACCATCCTGTTGTTCGTGGCGCTCGCAGCGTCGATGCGAGTGGCGCTGGCCGCGCAGAGGCAGAGAGCGCGGTTGGTGGCGGAACCTCTATTGCCGGAGTTCCGGCCCGGCGATGCTCTGGCGTGGGAAGAGAACGATATGGATTGGCTCATCAGCCGGGCTGGTTGAGCGAGCGGAGAATTTGATGCATTTAGCTAATTTGATGGACTCAGGGACACTCTGATGCAGCAACTCCGCAGCTCCCTCAGGGGCTACAGACCGCGGTATTTCAGCCAATAACGGCGGGACTGAAGCACCATCCCTTCAAGGCTGGACTTGTTCAGAGAGGACTTCGCGGACTTGATGGGCTTGCCTTGATGGATTTGATGGATGTGGTGGATGCAGAACAGGAATGCCGACAGGGAAGCTTCGATGCCTCCATGAGCCAGTCCTTCCAACGATGCGAGAGATGAGGACACAGGATGTTTCCAGTGAGCGAATACGGGAGTTTCGACGAGATTGCCGGGCGCGCGGCCGGGCCGGACTCGCGGGCGCGGTTGAGTACGTCTGTCGCATGGATGCGGCGCAGCTCTGCGTCGAGCCAGGGGAAAGGCTGGTTCTCAGCATGAAGACAAGGATTCGCAAGGCGAACATTGTTCTGCTTCTGCTGGTGCTGATGGGCGTGGTCGCCGGCCTGGCGTCTCCGGGGAATTCCGACAACAACCCGGACGCGCTGGGGATGGGTTTGCATCTTCCTGTCATCCTCAGCTTCGCGGTCTGCTATGGCCTGCTGCTGAGCGCGATCTTCATACGCCCTCGCGTTGTGATGCGGGCGATTCTTGGAGTGAAGCCGATGTGGATACTGGTCGCGTTCTGCATCCTCTCCGCGGCGTGGAGCTCCGATCCTTCTTTGACGCTGAGGAGGGCGTTGATGCTGTCAATCACCGTGCTTGTCGGCGCTTTGATTGGCTCGGAATTCGATGTGCCCACGCTCGCGAAGATGCTTGGCTGGGCAACGCTGATCCACATCGCGCTGAGCCTTGCGATGTTGAAAATCGCTCCGCACATGCTGTTCTCATGGGACACGCCCAATGACATGCGCGGCCTGACAACGCACAAGAACATCTTCGGCCTGGACATGGGGCTGGGCGTGATCTCTCTGCTGCTGGTTCCTCTTGGGCGCCGCATGCGTCACTTGCGCGCGCCCTTCGCGGCGCTGGCCTTTTTCATGCTGCTGTGGTCGCACTCCGCAGGCGCTCTGGTTTCCACGCTCGCCGCTCTGGTGGTTCTGTGCATCATGCCGATCGCGCGCGTCAAGGGCCTGCAGAAGGCTCCGTTCCTAGCGGTCGCTGCAGGGTTGATCGCAGCCATCGGAGTCGTGCTGAAGCAGAACGCGGAGCTGCTGCCGGGCTTGCTGCAGAAGGACACGACGCTCACCGGGCGCACGGAGCTGTGGGATCTTCTGATCACGGCGATCAAGAACCGGCCCTTGCTGGGCTATGGCTTCGACACCTTCTGGCAGGGGCTGCACGGCGACTCTCTCAGCATTATCCGGGGCGTTGGCTGGCTGGTGCCGACGGCGCACAACGGGTACCTGGAATTGTTGATCAGCCTTGGAATCGTCGGAGCCCTCATCTTTCTTCCGCTTCTGCTGCAAGCCATCCGGCTGGCCTGGCTCTACGCCGGCATCGACAGAGCGGCCTCCGGCCTGTTTCCCGCCGCGTTCCTTGTGCTGTGGCTGGTTTACAACATGAGCGAAAGCACACTTTTGACCAGGAATGGCATTCCGATGCTTCTGTTTGTGATGCTTACGGCCTCCATGCGCAAAGCCCTGACGGCCAGGAAGCGAGTGGAAGCATCAGAGTATGCAGGCGAGGCAGTGCCGCTCCAGACGCCGCCCCCCACACCGGCCGGGGAGGCGACCGGGGAAGCGTGGCGCGAGCCCGACCTGCAATGGGTCTCCGGGCCCGCAGCCTGAGCTGGATTCAGCCTGCGGCATTTGTGGATTTTCAAGTTTTCAAGAGGGAACCAAGAGGGAACAACGATGCGCATCCTGGCCACTGCGACACACGATACGCCCGCGCCCCACTCGTTCCGGGGAGGCGAGCGGGCTTTCGCCAGCGCGTGGACGGAGGCGGGTGTGTTGACTGCTGTGCTGGTGTCTGCTTTTCTTCTGGGCGCGGGCGTGCGCATGTGGAACCTCACCTATCAGAGCCTGTGGTTCGATGAAGGCTATACGGTGGTGCTGGC
>JAJZHR010000249.1 GCA_021810815.1 Acidobacteriota bacterium
CCGATTAATTCTTCTTGCCTACGGCGCATGATCTGGTGTACCTCTTGGTATCCCTCATGCGCGCTCTTATTTGTCTGATCCTTGCCACGTCCGGGCTGATCGCTCCGGCGGCAGCACAAACCTGCACCGGCCTTTGCACGCAGCAGGTTGCCTGCGCCGGCGGCGGCACCACCTCGATCACTGGAACAGTGTTCGCTCCCAACGGCGTAGATCCGCTGCCGAATGTGACGGTCTATATCCCCAACGCTCCGGTGACCGCCTTCACATCCGGGGTCGCCTGCTCGGTGGTGGGGCAAGTTCCTTCAGGCTCTCCTCTGGTGGGCACCGTCACCGCTGTGGACGGAACCTTTACGCTGACGAATGTGCCCGTGGGAGCCAATATTCCGCTGGTGATCGAGGCGGGAAGATGGCGTCGGCAGGTCGTCGTTCCCAGCACATCTGCATGCGCGAACACCGCGTTTTCCACCCACATGCCGCGCAACCAGAGCGAAGGGGACATTCCCAGGATCGCTATTGCAACCGGCGGCGCCGACGCTGTGGAGTGCGTGCTGCGAAAAGCGGGAGTGGATGATTCGGAGTTCACCGATCCCAGCGGCCCCGGCCGGATCAACCTCTACACAGGGAGCTTTCAACCAGGTGCAAGCGCCAGCACCTCCACGCCATCCGAAGACGTTCTCATGGGCGGCGCACCGACCCTGGATGCGTACGACGTGCTGATGCTTCCCTGCGAAGGCGGCGCATTTACCCGGCCAGCTACAGAGCTCGCAAATCTCGTAAAATTCGCGAACGCCGGCGGACGCGTCTACGCGAGCCACCTCAGCTATTCATGGATGATTCAGAATCCTCCCTTCAATGGCGTCGTGAACTGGGTGTCAAAGCACGGCTCGCTGAGCAACAGTCCAATGCCCGCAACGGTTGATACCAGCTTTTCCGAGGGGCAGACGCTCTCGCAGTGGCTCCAGCTTGTGGGAGCTTCGACGACACCGGGGCAAATAGAGATTTCACAGACCAAGTACGATTTCGATGGGGTCATCGCTCCGACGCAGTCCTGGTTGACGCTGAACGATGCCGCAGCCGGCAACCCGGTGATGCAGTTCGTGGTGGATACGCCGGTCGGAGCGACGAACCAATGCGGTCGTGTCCTGTTCAACGAGTATCACGTCGAAACTGCGGCCATATCCTCGAAGGGAAAGATATTCCCAGCCGAGTGCTCGACGGCCCCGATGACGCCGCAGGAGAAGCTGCTGGAGTACAGCCTGTTCGAGCTGACCAACGAAGGCGGACAGCCCACGCTTGCGCCGACTTCGCTGGATTTCGGCTCGGAGGCGATCAGCTTCAGCAGCGCCGCGCAGACGCTGGTATGGAAGAACAACTCCGTCTTCAGCTCCTCAGTCACCTCTCTGTCCGCGACCGGAGACTTCACGGCCACCTCCAGCAACTGCTCTTCGGTGGCTGCTGGATCGGCCTGCCAGATCAGCGTTGCCTTCAAGCCAACGGCGCTTGGCCCCCGCACGGGAGCAGTCACCATCGTCTCCTCTGGAAATACGCTCACGGCCACATTGACAGGCATCGGCACGCCGGGGCTTTCGATGGAGGAATCCTCGCTGGCGTTCGGCAATCTGGATGTTGGCGCATCCTCCACGCAATCCATCACCTTGACCAACAAAGCTCCAGGACCTCTCGCAATGCCGGGATTTGCCGCATCAGGAGATTATGCCGTGACGACGACGTGCGGCAGCTCGATCCCGGCCCTCTCAAGCTGCGCCCTCAATGTCACCTTCACGCCGACGGCTACAGGCCCTCAGGATGGAACATTGTCCTCGAATTCGACGGATCTGGTGGACGCCGGACTGGGCGCAACCCTCACCGGCAATGGGACTGATTTCACCATCGCCCTTAACCCCACGTCGGGCTCCACCCTCGGAGGCAATCCCGCGATTACGAGCGCGACGATCTCTCCACTGGGCGGCTACTCTTCGCCTGTCTCGCTGAGTTGCACGACTACGGCAAGCGCATCCACATGCACTCCTGCGCTTGTCTCCTTCGTTCCCAGCGCCGCGCTGACAACGACCGTCACCATCGCGACCACCTCCAGGTACACCGTAGTCGGCTATGGAGGCCTGGGCGGCGGGTTCCTATGGCTTGTCGGGTTGGGCAGCGGCTGGCTGCTATGGATGCGGCGGAGAACCACAGGCGCTCTCGTGCGAGGAGCGATGACCGTGCTGCTGCTGATTGCGGCCAGCTTCTCGATCACAGCCTGCTCCGGCAAGTACCCAAGCCTGAATCCGTCGTACACGCCGCCCGGCAGCTACACCTATACCTTGACCGCCACGGATGGCACCCTTACGCATTCCGCCACCTACACCCTGAATGTGACGCAGTAAGCAGGCAAGCAGCACCAGCCACCTGCGGCTCGCAGGCTAGCCAAGGCTGAAGTGGCAGTAAAGGAACTGTTGCGTCGTCCCAAAAGGAGTCTGGTGCGCTACGACCGAGCTTCGTAGCAGTCGAAAATCCGGCCCCAGTTCGTGGCGCAGCGATTCGGCATCGTAGCGCCTGGTATCGAGGCCGCTGCACTTCTGCGGCCCCTCCGGCCCAAACGTCGCCATCACAACCTGCCCACTTGGCTTGAGAGCCGAGGTGAGCTGGCGCACATAGGACAGTCGTTGTTTGGGCTCGGTCAGGAAGTGGAAGACAGCCCGATCATGCCAGACGTCGTAGGCGCGAGCAGGGAGAGCGACTTCTGCCACATCGCCCACCAGCCAGCCGATGCCCTGCGCTGCTGATCCCAGGCGTTGCTGGGATTTCCTGATCGCCGCGCCCGCAACATCCAGAACCGAGAGAGAGCGGTACCCCTTCGCAAGCAGGTCATCGACCAGCGTGGATTCGCCGCCCCCTACGTCGAGGATCGAAGCAGACTGGTCGGCGGCAGCATTCGAGATCCAGTCCAGCGAGGTCTGCAGATGGGGCTGGTACCAGCTCGTCTCTTCAGGAGCCTTGGTCTGATAGACGTTCTCCCAATGCGCTTGCATGTCCATGCAAAAATTCTAATCCTGCGGCAGCGAGCAGAGGAACGATGCAGAAGGCTTCGTGCTGGCGCTCTTCGATGGCGCTCAGGACGGGGCTCTTCGTCCGGGTGCTGCATCCTTCGTCTTTTGCCTAGGGCGGGATCAGTTGCTGCCCTTGGCTGAGACCGTGGCTCGGGCCGGCGCAGTGGCCGGGGCTTGCGCGACGCGTATGCCGCTCAGACCGCCGATGTATTTCGACATGCCGCGATAGAGAGCGTCTGCAATGCGCTGGTCATAGGTCGGGTCGCGCATCAGAGTCGCGTCCTTCGGGTTGGTGATGAAACCGATCTCGCAGAGGATCGAGGGCATATTGGCGCCGATAAGCACCATGAACGGCGCCTTCTTCACGCCGCGGTCCTTCATGCCGGAGTTGCCCTTCTGAAGCCCCTGAAAGAGCGAGCCATCCACGTCTGCCGCAAACTCCCGCGACTCGTCCAGCTTGTCCTTCAGCGTGATTTTCTTCACCAGGTCGGAGAGTTCATAGATGGAGCCGTTGGCCACAGCGTTCTCCCTCGCCGCAACTTCCAGAGCGTCCGGTTGCGAGGTGAAGTTCAGGTAGTAGACCTCGACGCCGCGCACATTCGGCTCGCTGGACGAGTTCGCGTGGACGGAGATGAAGAGGTCGGCCTTGGCCTGGTTGGCGATGGCGGTGCGCTGCTCCAGCGGGATGAACGTGTCGTCGTCGCGCGTGTAGATGACCTCCGCTCCCAGGCGCTCGCGCAGCAGATTGCCGAGGCGGAGGGCTACGTCGAGGACTACATCTTTTTCTTCGATGCCGCCGGGGCCGATGGTGCCGGAGTCGTGGCCGCCGTGGCCGGCGTCGATGACGATGCGTCCGATCTTGAGGCCGAGGGCTCGGACCAGGGAGCGCTCGCCGCCGGAGATGTCGGCAGCGTGGGCTGGGGAGGCGTCATCGACGGCGTCTTCGCTCTTTGTTTTGTTTGGTTTGCCTTTCTTCGCGGGTGCGGCTACGGGGGGCGGAGGAGCCGTTGGGGGGTCGTCATTGGTGGTGATTGGGGTGTCTGGAGGGCGGGCGTAGCCGGTGTTCTGCATGGTTCCCACCGCAACAGGAACGGTCGCAGCGGTCGTTTTCGACGGTGAAATAGCCGGTGAAATAGCCGGTAAAGACGGTGAAACGGACGGTGGAATGGACGGTGAAGACGGTAAAACGGACGGTGAAACGACGGTGGACTGCGGTGGAAAAGCGGTCGCCTCGGCGGGTAGCTGACCGGTTGCGGAACCGTCGGCGAGGCTGGCCTTTGCGTCGGCATGGGAGCGGCTGCGGATGTCGATGATGAGGCGGTAGGGGTCGGGCAGCACGAACGCGGAATAGTCCGCGATCTCGCTCACGTCGAGCACCACGCGGGTGACGTTGTTGGAGAATTGCGCCACGCGGATGCGCTTGAGGTAGCCGTTGTCGGTTACGTCGAAGGACTTGCCCACCAGATCGTGCGCGAGGTGGGCCGCGTGCAGGTCAAAGTAGATGCGGTCGGGGTTGGAGACGCGTCCGGAGGTGTATGGAACGTCTGCGCCAAGCTGCACCACGACGCGCGTGTAGCCGGGGGTGGACCAGTGGCGGATGCTGGTGACCTGAGCGAGCGCGCCGGAGTACGCCGCATGACGCTCTGGCGCGACAGCGGAGGAGGCCTCCTCCGGGCGGCTTGCAGCTTCCGGCGGGGCTGGGTAAGTGCTGCGGCCCTGCTCTCTCTTTTGGGCTTGAGGCGGGGCTTGATAGGACGGCGCAGCCTCGCGCGCGTTCTGCGCCGT
>JAJZHR010000250.1 GCA_021810815.1 Acidobacteriota bacterium
GTTTGGCCTCAGTCTCCTGCGCAGACAACGATGAAACATTTCATGCATCGCATTCGCAGCCTGAGCGAACAGTGCTTCGTATGGATGGATGCCACCTGCGCAAACAGGGAGGCAGTCAGGTCGGCAGCCCCAATGGACGCGCCTCAAGAGATGCGTCTCAATAGCGCAACAGAGCACCGACAGTATGGTCTTCGATCTGTTGCCCGCTTTCCGGTGCCAGGATCTCAGCATCGCTCAGCAGGGCCTTGCGAACCATCAGTTCGCCGAAAGGGATGGTTCGAAGATCCGTGCTCTTGCAGGCATAGCATGCGCTCAACGCTGTTGGCTGCCATTTTCCGCACAGGGCGCACTCCCTGGTCTCTCCCTCAGGGACTGTGCCCAGGAACAGCTTTCGCACACGCCCTTCCTCCAGGCTCTGCAGCACCCTCTCGATTCCAACTGCCGAACGCGTCGGCGCCTCGTTCACTTCCTTCCAGAATTCCGCATACGCCTGCTGCTGCATCGCAAGGAACGCTGGTTTCGCCATTTGCAAAACCTCGTACGGCGTTGCGTCGTAGCTCTTAAGGTGGGCGTGGCCGGCGACAAGTCCAATGCGCGCGAACTCCGGCTCCAACTGGCTCCAGAGATCTTCCCGGCAACCGATCACCAGATGCTGGAAAGCCTTGTCGATGGCGAACTGCTGCACCTCTGCCGCAAGCGAGCGCAGAAAGGCCTTCCTGCGCTCTTCCACATTGGCATCGATGTGGTGCGACCAGCCTACTCTGGAATCGTCGGCATGAACGCCTATATCGACCGGGGCGAAGCGATGCATCACTTCGTGGATGTCATCGCCCTGGCCAACAAAAGCCCTCGCCTTTCCCGCCTCGGCGAGGACCACGCCATACGGCGTGCATGCCTCGAGAGCGCGCACCAGAGGGACGACCTCGAAGTTCCGCCCCACTTTCAACATGCGAATGTTGCTGGCATACGGGAGCGATAGGATTTGCCGCACTCCCTGGCTCCCGCACGCGAAAGCGGCGCGGAACACGCGTGGAGCTTTCCGGATATCGCTCTCCATTGAGAGGATCATATCCAGGTCTTTCTGGAGCGCTCCTGCTCCATCCTCGGCAGGAACACTGGAGCGCGCATGATCCACCAGTTGCTCAAGGTCGACCGATTCCTCGCGATGAGAAGTGTCGGAGAAGGTAGACAGATCGAAGTAGAAGGAAAGCGCCCTCGCTTTGTCATCGGAGAAAATCGCAAGATCAACCAGACTCTTGCGCGAGCATAGGATCTGCGGAAAAGCGTCTTCAGTCGGAGTTGGAGCTGGAGTAGTGACTGGTATCTGCACCGATGACTCCTCATAGTTCACGAGAGGTAGAGGGGATGCGAACAAAGAGCATTGATCCGGCGGCGATGCCTGTCACCGCTGGATCCGGGGATCGCATTGGCTGCGAAGCGACCGCTTACGGTGAGACCACCAGATGGTCGGTGACGCTGCTGACGCCAGGGGCGGCCCATGCCGCTCGCTCCGCTTCATCGCGCTCCATCCACGAGCGAACGAATCCGTGAAGCTCCACCTTGTTGTCCTGCGCGCTGACATAAATGCGGCGCGCGTCCACTTCGGCGCTTCTGCGAAGAGCTTCTTCAATCCGCTGCTTCACCATCGTCGGCGAAACATGGGGCTTGATGCGGATATTGTTGGCCACGTTGCGGACGCCTGCCACAGTCAGGGCAGCATGTTCCGCGCTGGTCCGCTGATAGTTCCATTCCACCGCGCCTTCCAGCGTCACATACCCATCGCGGACGGTCACCGTGATCCGTTCATCCGGAACGAGCACATGCGTCTTGAAGGCGTGCTGAACATCGCGCGCAATCTCCGGATCGGCGTGCGTGGTTGTGGGCTTCACGGTGATGTCGTTCGCGATGGCTGTCACGCCATACACCGATTTCGCGGCCCTCTCCGCTGCCATCTTCTCCGGAAAGCTGTTCGCGAATCCATTGAGGCTGACAACGCCGTCTTTCACTTTTACGCTGATATCCTTCGATGTGACCGCAGGCTCCCACTCGATTTCCCGCTGCACCGTGTCGCGAAGCTGCTCGTCTGTTTGATGGATTGACATAGCCTTCATCCTCCTTCAAGGAGATGAACGAAATGCTAGTCGCCATCCATCGCCGAATGCTGTGACAGGCATCACGTCAGGGGTGGAAGGCATGTAGGCTGGCGGCGACGCGCCTGATGCAACCCATCGGCGCGAAACTGCGTCTTGCAATTCCTTTTCGAGCTTCTACTTTTTGTATCTTCTGGCTTTGTATCTTCTACTGCTTGAACCTTCTACGTTCATTGGAGGGAGTTAGTCAGAGCTACGGGTCAGAGCTACGGGCTGGCGATCATGGTTGCGGCGCCAGATGGAACACAGGCGTCAGCGTGACTGGCCCAAGAAGGCCGGAAGGAAGGAGCGGGGAACCGGAGGTGTACTTGCGGATATTGGTCTGGGTGAAGTGCTTTCCTGCGCGGGACTGAGCATCGCCGATGATGCGATTGGGCCAAAGGTTCGTCACCTCAACTTCGATCACGTTGTCCCCTGGGTGCAGCAGCTTGTCCACGCGAACACTCCACGGCTGCTTCCACAGCACCGGCGCAGACTTCCCGTTGACGCGCACCGAAGCCACCTCGTGGACCTCGCCGAGGTTCAGCCACAAGGAGCGGTTGGCAGCAAAGGTGTCCGCCGCAAGATGGAGCGCCGTTCTGTAGGTCCCCGTGCCGGAGAAGTAGCGAACGCCGGGGTCTGCCGACGTTGTCCACGACGCAAGCTGTGCCACGCGCACCATCGGCGGAGCTCCCCAGTCGGGCGGAAAAGAGAGCGTCCACGGACCGGCAATGCTCACCGCATCGACAGGCTTCGCCGCGAACTCTTGCTGCGATCCGTCGGCGTATGTGATGCGATAGTCGCCAGCCGCAGGCGTGTCCAGCCCATCGCTCGTCAGCCTGAGCCCGAGAGGCAATGCTGATTGGCTGGAACTGTAGAGCGTGCGCCCATCGCAGGCCAGAGCGACCGCGTGTTTCCTGAGCGCAGGCCCGCGGAAGACGACGAACACCGATCCATACGGCGGAAGCGTCAGCGGCAGTTGCGTCCGATGGTCTGCTGTCGCGGCAAAGAGCAGAGTCTCCCTGGACTCTCCTGTGACCGCGTCAAACAGCCGTGGCTGCTTCCCATCCACGCGAAGAGTGACCGTAGTCTGCAGCAGCGTGGGCTGCGTGTTGCGGATGAAGTAGATGTCCGTGTCGGACGTGCGCCGATGAATGTAGTCCACCGATGCATTCTGTTTCGATGGCACTTCGAAGTCCGGCGCAATCCCAAGCGTCCGCAGAGCCTGGCGGCTGTTGTCCGTGCAGAAGAGTTGTCCCTTGCCAACTGCGATGTGCCGTCCCGAGGACTGCTCGCAGGCGGCCCAGACAGAACGCACCATCGCATCGAAGCGTTCTGCCTCCGCCGGGGAAACCACGCCCAGGCTGCGCAGCGGACGCTCTCCGATCAGCGTCCCTCCACCGCGCAGGTATTCAATCGCCTTCGCCAGCGCAGCCGCGCTGATCACGCGTGTCGTCGGCAGCGCCAGCGCCCGATAGGTGATTCCTTCCGGCGTGCGCAGCCCACCGCTCACCAGCATCCGATGCAGAAGAGCGTCCTGATTCGTCACGTCGTAGTCGTAGCCAGGGAGCACATGGCCCGGATCGTCCGCCTTCAGCCGCACAAAGTTTGGAACCTCTTCGCCGTAGTAGTACAGAAGATCGGCGACAGGCAGGCCCTGCTGCATCATGTATTGCGCGCGATTCAGATAGTCGAAGAAGCCGGCGGACTGCTTCCACCATGTCACCTTTGGATTCAGGTGCGTGCCCGCGAAATACTCCTGCCCCGGAACTCCCGTGCTGGCCGGCGAAGATGTGAACTCGTGCCACACCAGCCGCGTCATGCCCTCTGTGATGGCCTGGTCGAAGGACGGCTTCAGGTCCATCCCCAGCGACTCGCTCCACTGCGGCCCGATGCTGGTCATTCCCTCGTCCGCCACAAACGGCTTCCCATAGATGTGCGCCGCGCTCGATCCTTCCTTCACAAAAAAGCGTTCGCTGTCGGTCGAGCGGTGCTCCTTCGACATCGCCCAATACTCCGTCTGCGGAAACGTGCTCGACCGGAACGTCTCCAGAGCATCCAGCGGCGCTCCATGCGGCCCTCCCGACTCGCTATGCGTCCCCAGCCCATACGCCGCTGCGTGCGCCGCGAACGCGTCGTAGTGCTCGGCCACGATCAAGTCGCCGACCGTCCTGCGAAGGTCGTTCAGGAACAGGTCGCTGGTCGCGCGGTCGTTCAGGATGCGTCCCGCAACGATGGGCAGGTAGGCGACCGGGTCGTAGCCGCGCCGCTTGCGAAACTCCTCGCGGAACCGCCCCGTCCAGTTCGTGCCGCCCAGCTCCCAACTATCCGTCACCACATACTTCAGGCTCTTGCCCATGTATGGCCTGGCCGCCTCCAGCAGAGGCGTCATCACTGTGCTCCAGTAGTGGTCCAGAGCTTCATGATCCATGTAGTCGATCACCAGCCCCTGCCACGCTCCGCTGGAGGTTGACACCCGTGCATCGGAGTCCGTGTAGCCGACGCGCAGAATCTCCCACTCGACTGCATTCGATCCCGCAGGCGCCTGCCAATGCAGAACTCCGTCGGCGCCAACCTGTGCGGACACGTCGCGCACCTCGCTCACCATCGCGTCCTCCTCGCCTTTCACGGCAGGGAAGTCCGTGAGCAGTGGAGCCGAAGCGGGCATCGACAAGCCCATCTCCCGCGAAGCCGACTTC
>JAJZHR010000251.1 GCA_021810815.1 Acidobacteriota bacterium
CCGGCAGCGCGGAGGCACGGAGCTCGGTGTGATCCTGCAGCACGAGGACGAAGGCGTCGGGCAGCGTGAGGCTGCGGTGCGAGAGCGCGTCGCGCAGAGTGATGGCCTGGAGATGGCCGTCGCGGAGATCGGTTTGGGCGGTGAGGGGCGCGGTGTGCAGCGGGGCCTGCGCTGCGGCAAGAGAGGCGGTGAGGAGAAGCGCGCTGCAGAGACGGTAGGACATGGTGGAGGCCTCGCGGGTGAAAAGTGATGCTGTGAAGATAATAAAACGAAATATATAGATACGCATTTATATTTCGTTTTACAATTCAGGTCTACTGATCTGGAAGAAGAAGGAGACTGGCAATGCCGGACGCAAGCGGGCAGGACAAGTTTATGGCAATGGTTTCGGCGAAGGCGGAGGTGACGCTGCCGTTGAGCGGGTTTCATCCGGTGAGCATGTTGCACCACACGGAGCACGTGGTGGCGACGCCGCGGTTTCCGGTGATCGACTATCACAACCACCTGGACGCGCAGGAGCCGGCCGAGGTGCTGCGCGTGATGGACGCGTGCGGGATTGAGCACTGCGTGAACATCACGATGCAGGTGGGTGACGCGGCGGTGGCGCAGATCGAACGGTATCGTGCAGCGGATGCGAAGCGGTTTTCGACGATCGGGTGGATGGACTGGACGGGCGCGGATGCGAGGGACTTTGGCAGCTTTGTGAGGCTGAGCCTGGAGCGGCTGGAGCGGCTGGCGGCGCATGGAATCGTGGGGTTCAAGATCTGGAAGGACCTGGGGCTGACGGTGCGCGATGCGAACGGCGCGCTGCTCCGCGTGGACGATGAACGGCTGGCCCCGATCTTCGACCGCTGCGGCGAACTGGGCCTGCCGGTGATGGTGCACATCGGCGATCCGGAGGCGTTTTTTCTGCCGATCGATGCGCGGAACGAGCGGTATGAAGAGCTGGCGGCGCACCCGGACTGGAGCTTCTACGGCGCGCAGTACAGCAAGGACGAGCTGCTGCGGCAGCGCGATGCGGTGTTCAAACGGCATCCGCTGACGACGTTTGTGGGCGCGCACATTGCGGAGAACAGCGAGGACCTGCAGCGGGTTTCGGCGATGCTGGATGCGTGCCCGAATGTGATGGTGGACATCAGCGCGCGGGCGTCGGAGCTGGGTCGTCAGCCGTACTCGGCGCGGAAGTTCTTTCTGCGCTATGCGGACCGCATCCTGTTTGGCGCGGACCTTGTGCCGGAGATCGAGATGTACCGGCTGTACTATCGGTTTCTGGAGACGGCGGACGAGTACTTCGAGTATCCGACGCACGCCTCGAGGCAGGGCCGCTGGATGATCTATGGGCTGGACCTGCCGGAAGAGGTGCTGTTCAAGGTGTATCGCGGGAACGCGCTTCGCCTTTTATCTGACCGTTTCTAGCATGTACGATCATTGCTGAACTCAAAGTGAACATGAATCGTGCAGAATCGGGAGATCGTGTAGATAATGTCCTCTATGACTGAAGCCAGTGTTTCCGCTCCC
This sequence comes from Acidobacteriota bacterium, assembly GCA_021810815.1. Taxonomy (GTDB): domain Bacteria; phylum Acidobacteriota; class Terriglobia; order Terriglobales; family Acidobacteriaceae; genus JAJZHR01. The sequence continues at coordinate 1,519 of JAJZHR010000251.1, forward strand.
GATGCTGCCTCCCGCAGGCGTTACAACCTGTTGCTGCTGTGCGTGGCCGGTCTGGGCGGCTTGCTGTATGGCGTGGATGTGGGCATCATCGGCGGTGCGCTGCCGTACCTGCAGGCGACGTCGCACTTCGATGCGGGTCAGCTTTCGACGATTGTGGCGGCGGTGCTGCTGGGCAGCGTGATCTCGACGGTGTTCGCGGGTCTGCTGGCGGACTGGTTCGGCCGCAAGCCGCTGATGGTGGCCAGCGGACTGGTGTTTGTGGTGAGCATTCCGCTGATTGCGTTGTCGCATGGGTATGGGGCGCTGCTGATCGGGCGGCTGCTGCAGGGCATCAGCGGCGGGTTTATCGGAGTGGTGGTGCCGCTGTACCTGGCCGAGTGCCTGGTGTCGAAGACGCGGGGCAAGGGGACGGGCGTCTTCCAATGGCTGCTGACGTTTGGGATTGTGGCGGCGGCGCTGATCGGGATGTACTACAGCTATCGGGTGCGTGCGGTGGCGGCGACGGGCGTGCCGAGCGCGCTGTTCAACGTGCAGAACGACGCGTGGCGGCACATCTTCTGGCTGTCGCTGCCGCCGGGAGTGTTGTTTGCGTTTGGCAGCCTGTTCGTGGCGGAGTCGCCGCGCTGGCTGTTTCGCCGAGGCAAGCGCGACAAGGCGCTGGCAGCGCTGCTGCGGTCGCGCAGCTACGAGGCGGCGCATGTGGAGTTCGCCGAGATGGAGGCGATTGCGACGCAGCCGGCAGAGGCAGCGAAGACGACAGGCGGCCTGCTGCGGCGCAAGTACGTGGTGCCGTTCGTGCTGGCGTGCGTGATCCTGGCGTGCAATACGGCGACGGGTATCAACTCGATCATCGGCTACAACACGAGCATCCTGCTGCAGAGTGGGCTGAGCGACGTGGGCGCGCACTGGGGCTATGTGATCTTTACGGCCGTCAACTTTCTGATGACGCTGATCGGAATGGCGCTGGTGGACCGGAAGGGGCGGCGGTTCCTGCTGGTGCTGGGCACGACGGGTGTGATGCTGTCGCTGGTGATGACGGGCGTGCTGTTTCGGCAGACCGAGCGCAGCCATATCGAGGTGGGCGCAGCGGTGCAGACGCTGGTGACGCAGGGCGATGCGCTGACGCTGCGGTTTGACTCGTCGGAGGCCGCGCGGCTGCTGGCAGCGAGCGGCCACGCGGACGATGGCAGCCTGGCCGGGCACGCGTCGCTGGCCGTGATCTACAGCTACGGCGGGTTCACGGGCGCGACGACGTATGTGCGCTCGGACGATGCGGCCGCGCTGCCGATTCATATCACGCGGGCGGAGTCGATCCCGGCGAACAAGGTGGAGGCGTTCTTCCGGAACCCGTTTGCGGACCTGGATGCAGCGCGCACGGCTCCGCTGCGGATCGAGCGGGCGCGGATCGGGGAGATTCCACAGGCCGGGCATGGCCGGCTGGTGGCCCTGGCGCTGTTTGCCTTTGTTGCGTTTTACGCGGCGGGGCCGGGTGTGTGCGTTTGGCTGGCGCTCAGCGAACTGATGCCGACGCGCATCCGCTCGGTGGGCATGAGCGTGGCACTGGTGCTCAATCAACTGGTTTCGACGACGCTGGCGGTGGTGTTTCTGCCGATTGTGAGCAAGTACGGCTATGCGCAGATGTTCTTTCTGTTCGCGGGCTTCACGGCGATCTACATCGTGACGGCTGCACTGTTTCTACCGGAGACGAAGGGCAGAACGCTGGAAGAGGTGGAGCAGTTCTTTGAGGGCGGCGGCTGGGCAGATCCGGTGACAGAGGTGGACTAAGCGCTCTGCAATCAGTTGGGATGAGCAAAGACAAGGGCCGCGGAGATTCTGCGGCCCTTGCTGCTGCGTTCGAGGCGGGAGCAGACTGGGCCTGTGCAATCCTTACGAAAAATTGCTTTCGCTTTCATTTGCGCTTGACAAAGTGCAGGTACGCGATTATTGTCCACTAATAAGTCATCAAAGGTAAGTAATCGTAATAAAAGGATGCGTTGTTTCGTATTCGGAGTCGGCTTACCTGGCTGGCGGAACCTGCACTTTTTTCATGGAGGAAGTACCCAATGACAGTCGAGTATGCGCAGCTTGCGGGCCGCACTCACACCAGCTCTTTCCGGGACGCGCGGCGTCTGCGGGGGTTGCTCTGCCACTTCGCACTCTTCCTGCTTCTGTTTGTTTCGCGGGGGTTGTTGGCACAGGGGACCGAGGGCAACATTACCGGCACGGTGACGGCGAGCGATGGTGCGGTGGTGCCGAACGCCACGGTTACGGTGGTGAATGAAGGCACGCACTTTACGCGCGTGGTCCATGCCGACGGCAAGGGCACGTATGTGGTGACGTCGTTGAATCCGGGCAACTACAGCGTGCGGATCGACGCGCCGGGTTTCTCTGCGCTGCAGAACAACAGCGTGAGCCTGGCCGCGCAGCAGACGGTGCGGATCGATGGAGCGCTTTCGGTGGCGGGCAGCACGTCCAGCGTGACGGTGACGGCGGACACGCCGGTCATCAACCTGGAGATGCCGTCGATCTCCAGCACGGTGACGGCGGAGGCGCTCAACGATACGTCGAGCAACCTGCTGGGCACGTCGGACGCGACTGGCGACAGCGGTCTGCTGTTTTATACGACGCTGCTGCCGGGCGGTTCGCAGGCGGGCACGCTGTTTGACTGGTCGATGTATGGTTCGCGCGGTGGCGAGGCGTACTACAACGTGGACGGCATCAGCTCGAACTCGGCGCTGTACGGCAACATGGTGGGGCCGTCGCTGCCGCCGTTCGGCATGGTGCAGGAGGTGGAGTACTCCGCGGTGAACAACAAGGCCGAGATGGGCCAGCTGTTCAACATCAGCATGGTGACGAAGTCGGGCAGCAACGCGTACCACGGCGATGTGTTTGAGAACCACGGCAGCAACAGCCTGCAGGCGCCGGGCTACTTTGCGGCGGGCAAGGTGGGCGCTTACAACCAGAACGACTTTGGCGCCGATGTAGGCGGACCGATCCGCCGCGACAAGCTGTTCTTCGAGCTGTCCACGGAGCTGCTGCGTGAAGATACGCCGATCACGATCACGCCTTCGCTGCCGACGGCGGCGTTCGAGGCCGGCGACTTCAGCGCGCTGACCACGCCGATCACCAATCCCTATGCGGGTGGCGCGCCGTTTGCCTACGGCGGGCAGTACAACCACATCGATCCTTCGCTGATCAGCAAGGCGTCGCAGTATTGGCAGAACCTCTTCTATCCCGCGTCGATTTTGAATCAGTCGCCGCTGGGTCCGTACTCGCAGAACGTGTACACGAAC
>JAJZHR010000252.1 GCA_021810815.1 Acidobacteriota bacterium
GCGCGACGGCGCCATGACCACCTGCGAGTCCTGCGGACGCCTGCTTTACTACGACCACACCGGAAAAATGGCCGAGCCGACGAACGTCGCAAGCTGAGATTGCACCTGTCATGCGCCGTCAGCGCTCTTTCTGGGCGATGGAGACGGCGCTCCGGACGGGCCGAGCACGCAGGTTCCGGACGAGGCTTAGCGCGGACGATCCCCCTGCGCGGCTGGAGCAACGCGCGTGCCAAGAATCGAGCTGAAGCCAGCAGCCTGCTGGGCCGCAGACGGATGGCTGCCTTCGCCGCGCGGGCTGGCGGCACTTTTGCCCGCGCCCGCCGTTTTCTCCGGCGCGGCCTTGCCTGCGGGGGGCCGGTTCTGCTCTGCGGCTCCGGCGGTCTGGCCGGTGCGGCTGGCCCCGCTCAAGTGGGTTCCCATCGGGCGGAGGTTCATGGCCGGCTGCTGCGCGGATTGCTGGTGCATGGTGACGATGATCGCCACGCCCGGCGTCTTGCCGGCGCAACGGTAGCTGTGCGGCGTGCTGGCATCGAAATAGGCAGCGTCGCCCTGCTCCAGGGTGTGGGTCTGGTCGCCGTGGCGGATGTCGATCGCGCCGTCCAGCACATAAAAGAACTCGTGGCCGGGGTGGACGTGGGGACGCACGTCCTGGTTCTTCTTCAAGGGAACGAATTCCGCGAAGTAGGGGTCCACCTGACGGTCGGGAACCATATAGCCAAGACTCTCAAAGTAGTAGGTCGGGTCGTCCACCCCGGTCTGCGGCAGGCGGACACGCTCCTTCCGGCGATGGACGCGGAACAGGGTGTGCGGCTCCGTCTCAAAGAAGTAGGACAAGTCCTTGCTGAAGACCATGGCGATGCGTGCCAGGTTGCGCAGAGTGGGAACCACGCGGCCGGTCTCAAGCTGCGAAAGAAAGCTGGCAGAGAGGCCGGTGTGGCGCCCAAGCTCCACCAGTCCCATCGACTTCTTCAGCCGCAGGCGCTTGATGCGTTCGCCAATCCGCTTCTCTGAGATGAAGGCTTCCGTAGTCTCTGGATCGAGGGCGGATGGAACGAGTTCTGGAGGTGTCGGCATAAAGTGACTCCGGAGGATGCAAAAGGAAGGCAGGCACGGACTTGAATTTATTTATATTGCAACATTACATTGAAACGTTATCAAATTATACTGCTGGCCTGGGACGTGGGGCCGATGTGTTCTCTTCTGAGTGCGGACATCGCGTGCCATCTGCATCTCAGTTAAATCGATGTGCTGGAAAGCTTTGCGGCTCGCGCCGCGCATCTTCCAGAGGTTCACTCCAGGCTATGGCCGACAGCACTTCGTTCCCGGTCGAGTCGCAATCAAAGACCAGATTTCGAGGACTGAAGCAAACCATGCGGATATTGATGAGTGGAAGCAGTGGAATGGTTGGCCGGGTGCTGTCGCAAAACCTCTTCCGCGATGGATATGAACCCTTTGCGTTGCTGCGACATACATCGCACGCTCCCTCAAAAGGGTTACCGCGGCCGGGAGGAGGCTGGCTGAAGTGGGACCCTTACAGCGATCAGCCAATGGAGAATCCAGCCGGTCTGGAGGGCTTCGACGCAGCCATCCATCTCTCCGGAGAGAACCTGAGCGCCGGCCGATGGACCTCCGCGCGCAAGCAGGCCTTTCGCGAGAGCCGCGTGATTCCAACGCGGGCGCTGGCGGCTTTGCTGGCTGGGCGCGCCGAGAAGCCGAAGGCGCTGGTCTGCGCCTCTGCGACGGGGTGGTACGGCGACCGTGGCGACGAACTTCTGACGGAGGACTCCGCTTCCGGCGTCGGCTATCTGCCGGAGCTTTGCCGGGACTGGGAGTCGGCCTCTGGCGAGGCTGAGCGGGCGGGCATCCGCGTGGTGCATCTGCGGTTTGGGGTCATTCTGAGCCGGGAGGGCGGAGCTCTGAAGAAGATGCTGCCGATCTTCCGTGCCGGGCTGGGTGGACGGCTGGGAAGCGGTCGCCAATGGATGAGCTGGGCCACGCTGGACGATGTCGTGGCGGCCATTCGGTTCGTCATGGAGGAGCCATCGCTGAGCGGGCCGGTCAACGTCTGCTCCCCGCACCCGGTGACCAACGCGGAATTCACCCGGGCCATGGGCGCTGTGCTGCATCGCCCGACGCTGTTTCCTGCGCCTGCCTTCGCCCTGCGGATGCTGTTTGGCGAGATGGCGGATGCGACCATCCTGAGCAGCGCGCGCGTGGTGCCGCAGCGGCTTGCGGAGGCTGGCTTTCGCTTTCAGCATCCGCTGCTTCCGGAGGCGCTGCAATCGGTGCTGCGGGAGCAGGCTGGATAGGCGCGCCGGATCAATGGGGACTTGGAGCGCGCAAGACGCGGTCGCGTGTCCCAGCGGAGTGTGCGGTGCCGCCTACCCCAGCGGCACCCGTAGCCGCCTCACGGCGCAGGCTCATTTGGCAAGTCTGTCTGCTAGGCTGAAATTGCGATGCGCCCCGGCCATATTCTCTCCCTACGACTTTCTCTCCGCATGGCCATGGGCGCTGGTCTGCGCGCCGTCCCACAGGTCGCCGCAATCGCCGCGATCATGGGGAGCCTGCTGATCGGGAGCATGATCACCGGCTGCGCGAACCCCGGCCCTCCGTCCGCGCCATCGCTCAAGCTGCCTCGGCTGGTCGCCGACCTGACGGCTGAGCGCGTTGGCGACACCGTGACCCTTCACTGGACGATGCCCCGCGACACCACCGATGGCCTCGCCTTGAAGGGCTCTGTCGAAGCTGCGATTTGCCGCAGCGAGGGCGCGGCGGGCACCTGCCAGCCGTTGCGGAAGCTGGGGGCAAAGCCAGCGGCTGCTGTCAGTGACACAGATACGCTTCCCGCTGCTCTCGCCTCAGGTGCGCAGCGGCTGCTCGGCTATCGCGTGAGCCTGCTGAACTCGAAAGGCCGCAGCGCAGGGATGTCGAATGAGGCCTACGTGCTGGCAGGCGCAACACTCGTCGCTCCCAGGGAAGTCTCTGCCGTTGCCGCCAAACGTGGCGTGCTCCTTCGCTGGAAGCCATTGCCTGCGGAGCCAGCGGCGACCGAAGTGCTGGCGCAGCGCGAGCTGGTAGCACCTGCCGCTTCAGTGCCGCAAACGCCAACAACAGCTTCCCCGGCAGCTCCCGCCGCAGCCCGACCGCATTCCGCCCCCGGCGCTGCGGAGCCTGCAACGCTGACGCTGCGGATTCCGCTGGCATCGGCCACTGGATCGGCCACTGGATCTCCTGCCGGATCGATAACGGGAGCAGTCAATGGAGTCACAACTGGAGGGGCTGCCGGAGCGCCTACGGGATCTGCCGCAGCCGCAGGATCGACTCCGGGATCAGCCACAACTGGATCTGTGCCCGCGACCGACCGGGCGCTGGACGCTACGGCCCGCTTTGGCAGCACCTACCGGTATACGCTGCAGGCTGTGGCCGAACGGACGCTGGATGGGCACGTTGCGCGCGAAGCGAGCGCGGTCTCGAGCCCTTTCATCCTCAAGCCGCTGGACGTATTTCCTCCGAAGGCTCCGACCGGTCTCGAGGTTGCGCTCTCACCTACTGCGACCTCCTCGCAGACGCCCGGCGTTGACCTCTCCTGGGAGCCGAACATCGAGCCGGACCTGGCGGGCTACATCGTCTACCGCAGGGATGTTGGCGCAGGCGGAGCAGCCAGCGGCCAGCCGCGCCGCATCAATCCCGGCGCTTTGACAGCCGCTCCCACGTTCCAGGACGACCATGCAGAAGCTGGCGCGCGCTACCTCTACTCCGTCAGCGCGGTGGACCAGGCCGGGAACGAGAGCCCCCGATCCGCAGAGCAGGAGCAGGACCTACCTGCGCAATGAGTGCGAGGCCAAGGGGCATCGCAATGCGCGATCCGGCCCGCCACCCTCCGCAGCGCGATAGCATGGACTGGTCAGTTTCCACGCTGCGATGGCAGCAGGAGCAAACCCTGGGAGGGAAGACCGCAATGCTCTATTGCAAGTTCGCATCCGAATTTGGGCCGCAGTACGCTGTTGTAGAGGAGCGCGACGGAGAGCCGTGGGCGACCGCGTGGATGCCGCCGCCGGAGGAAGACCTTCGCGTGCGGCTGGCGGCAGCGGTCTTCCAGCCACGGCCTCTGTCCGCGCTCAAGCTGCTGCCGCCGGTCGCTCCGTCAAAGATCGTCTGCATCGGCCGCAACTACGCCGACCATGCGGCCGAGCTGGGCAATGAGCTGCCGAAGGAGCCTCTGCTGTTCCTGAAAGCTCCCTCGTCCCTCATTGGCCCCGGCGATCCCATCGTCCTCACCCCCCTGTCGCAGCGGGTCGACTTCGAGGGAGAGCTGGGCGTGGTCATCGGCAAGACCTGCCGCAATATCGGCCCGGACGAGGATGTGTTCCAGTACATTCGCGGGTACGTCTGCGTGAACGATGTGACAGCGCGCGACCTGCAGAAGAAGGACGGCCAGTGGACGCGCGGAAAGGGCTTCGACACCTTCTGCCCGGTCGGCCCACTCGTGACCGACGAGCTGGATTTCGCCCGGCCCATCGGCGTCACCACGCGGCTGAACGGCGTCGTGAAGCAGCACGGAACCACTGCCGACCTCATCTTCTCCATCGCCACCATCCTGCGCTACATCACGGCGGCGATGACCCTCCATCCCGGCGACCTGATCCCCACCGGAACGCCAGCCGGCGTCGGCCCCATGCAGGCCGGAGACGTGGTGGAGGTTGAGGTGGAGGGGATCGGAATCCTGAGAAATCCCGTGCAGGCCGGGTGAGGGCCGCCCCTGAAGACTGAATGAGCAGATAGCAGGGGGAGAGAAC
>JAJZHR010000253.1 GCA_021810815.1 Acidobacteriota bacterium
TCCGCGCGTCCACGGCTCGGCTCTGTTCACGCGCGGCGAGACGCAGGCGATGGTTTCCGCGACGCTTGGCACGAGCGACGACGCGCAGCGGCTTGAGGGCTACGAGGGAGAGAAGCGGAAGCGCTTCATGCTGCACTACAATTTTCCGCCGTTCTCTGTGGGCGAGACGGGCCGCATGACGGGCACGGGCCGCCGCGAAGTTGGCCACGGAGCGCTTGCATCGCGCGCTGTGGAAGCTGTTCTGCCGGGAGAGGACGAGTCGCCGTACACGCTGCGCATCGTCTCTGACATTACGGAGTCGAACGGATCGTCCTCGATGGCGACCATCTGCGGAGCGAGCCTTGCTCTGATGGCGGCGGGCATTCCGCTGAAGACTTCGGTTGCGGGCATTGCGATGGGCCTGGTGAAGGAAGGCGACAAGTACGCCGTTCTGACGGACATTGCGGGAGCGGAAGACCACTACGGCGACATGGACTTCAAGGTGGCCGGAACGCGCGCCGGCATCACGGCGCTGCAGATGGACATCAAGATCATGGGCATCACGCCGCAGATCATGCGCGAGGCTCTGGAGCAGGCGCGGCACGGCAGAATCTTCCTTCTGGACACGATGGACGCGGCGCAGGCGGGGCCGAATGCCGAGAAGTCGGTGTTCGCACCTCGCATCCACACGCTGATGATTCCGACGGACAAGATCCGCGAGCTGATCGGGCCTGGCGGCAAGACGATTCGCGGCATCATCGAAGCGACGGGCGTGAAGATCGACGTGGACGACACGGGCCGCGTGAATGTTGCGTCGACCGATGGCGAGGGTCTGAAGAACGCTCTGCAGATGATCGCGGACCTGACGGCGACGCCGGAGATCGGCAAGACGTACCTGGGCAAGGTGGTTCGGCTGGCGGAGTTCGGCGCGTTCGTGGAAATCTTCCCGGGAACCGACGGCCTGCTGCACATTTCCGAGATCGCGGAGCACCGCGTGAAGGAAGTGTCGGATGAGTTGCGCGAGGGCGATCAGGTGCTGGTGAAGGTGATCGCGCTTGAGGGCAACCGCATCAAGCTGAGCCGCAAGGCAGTGTTGAAGGAGCAGCGCGCGAAGCTGGGCCTGCCGGAGCCGGAGCCGCAGGGCGGCGAGATCGGCGGCGTCCAGGCATCGGGCGGCCGGCCGGAGCGCGGCGACCGCGGTGGACGCAGCGACCGTGGAGATCGCGGCGAGCGTGGCGGAGATCGCGGAGGCTTCCGCAATCCTCCTCCTCCGCCAGCACCGGGCAATGAGGCTGATCGCCAGCCCGTTTCGAACGCAAGCACCATCACCATCGAGGGCGGAGACGACTTCGACGATGACGGTCCTGCGGACGGGGAGTTCATCGAGGGCGAGGACGAGCCGAACTTCAACCGCATCGACGGCGCGCCAGCGGCAACGCAGACGCCAGGCGGACGTGGACCGGGAGGTCCCGGAGGCCAGCGTCGCGGACGTCGTCGCGGACGTCGTCCAGGCGGACAGGGCGGCGGCGGAGCTCAGGGCGGCGGCAACGCTTAGTCCCTCAATACCACGAATGCTTTGAAGACTGATGGGGGCTGCGCAGAGATGCGTGGCCCCTTTGTTTTTGGCACCTTTGTTTGTGGGGCAACGGTGCGGCTCAACTTTTGCGGCTCAACTTTTGCGGCTCAACTGTTTGCGGCTCAACTTGTGGCGCAACGCCACGTTTTTTGCCGGCTGGCGGGCTGCTTGCCGCCGACGGATGCGACAATCTTTTATGCAGGTTTTTCACGCAAGGGAACACGAGTCTGGAGCGGCATTGCCCTCCGCGTCCGGAGAGGGAATCGCTGCGAGGCAGAAGAGCGGGAGAACGATGGCCCGGACGGCAGCCGTCCTGCTCTCCTTGTTGATGGCCACCGTCTTCGGCTGGGGTCAAAGTGCTGCGCCAGCCAAGCCCGCTCCAACTCCAGGGAAGGTGCTGTCCGCCTGGGTCGAGTTGACCGGAGCAGGGCCGAGCATTCGCGCCGTCGTGGAGGGTGGAGTCTGCCCTATCGTCCGGACGGATTTCGAGCGGCGGCAGATGCTGGTCCGCGAGCGCGCGAGCAAGGCGTTTCCGATCACGGTCTGCGAGCTGGGAGCGCCGAGATTCGCGCGGCACGTGACGGTGGGCGGGCGGAAGCTGAGCCTGACGACGGGCCGGCTGCGGCGGATTGTGGTTTTCGGAGATACGGGCTGCCGCATGAAAGACGCCCAGATGCAGGCCTGCAATGACGTGAACCAATGGCCGTTTCCAGCGATTATGAAGGCGGCTGCGGCCAAGCACCCCGACCTGGCGATCCATGTGGGCGATTACTACTATCGCGAGATGCCATGCACGCTGGGCGACGCAGGATGCGCTGGGAGTCCGCACGGAGACGCGTGGCCGAGCTGGGCGGCGGATTTCTTCCAGCCAGCGTCGCCGCTGCTGGCGGCCGCTCCCTGGGTGTTTGCGCGGGGCAATCATGAGCAGTGCGGGCGTGGGGCGGACGGATGGTTCCGGATGCTGGACGCTGGCCCTGCCCCGCTCACCTGCCCAGCGATCGCGGCTCCGTTCATGCTGAATCTGCCGGGGTTGGATCTGGGCGTGATCGACACGGCGGACATGGCGGATCTGCAACTCGCGCCGCAGAAGGTGCAGTTCTACCAGACGCAGCTGAATCTGGCTCCACGGTCGCTTTCCATCATTCGGCCGCCGGACCGGGAAGAGTGGATTGTGACCCATCGGCCGATCTGGGGTTTTGAGTTGACCCAGGGTGCGGAGGGTTTGCTGGCGCAGAACAAGGCGATGGCCAAGGTGGTGGGCCGCCTGGACAAGCCGACCGCGCCGCAACTGCCGGAGGCGGACATGATCCTCTCGGGCCATGTGCATTTCTTCGCCACCCTTTCCTTTGGACCGCTGCGCCCGGTGCAGTTGATCACGGGCGACGGTGGCACGATTCTGATCGACGCCCAGACGCGCAGCGGCGAGCAAACCATCGATGGATTGCTGACGCAGTTCACCGTCGCCGACACGTACGGCTACATGCTGCTGGAGCGAAAGGGCCGCCATAACTGGATCGGAACGCTGTATGGGCCGAAGGATGAGGTTCTGACGACTTGCGCCTTCCATGGCCGGAAGGCGCTCTGCAAGCCGCCGAGGAAGTGAGTCGGCGGGTTGTAAACTGGCTTTGGAGTGGATGACGGTCGCATGAGCGCATCGATGTACATCGTGGTGGAGGGCGAGGACCCCGGCTATGACATTTATGTGAATGGCCGTGCCCTTGCGCGCAATGAAGACGCGGTGGAGAAGCTCGCGATCCGCCTGGGCGTGAAGCCACTGCTGGAATTTTTCTCCGCCGACGAGAACTCGATGGCGCTGCTGATCGAGGAGGGAGCTGGCGACGCGGGGTTGCTGAAGCGGCTGCCACCGCCGCAGTGGTACGCCCCCCACGACGGTCTGAGGACTGTGGTCGCGATGATCGAGGCGCTGCGCGATGAGCCACAGCAGTTCGGCTCGGATGGGCCGATCATTCTGAGCGAATTGCTGGAGTACGCGCAGGTGCTGCACAAGACTGCAGAGCGGAAACTGCGGTGGCACCTGGCTGTGAGCTGGCGCTAGCGAGACCTGTGAAGGGCTGCTGGCCACCAAATTCGGTTTCAGGCACAGGTTATTTTTTGCCGAAGACGTCTCCGAGGCGCCGGATCTGCGCGCCTACGCCGCGGAGCTTTTCTTCGATGCGTTCGTAGCCTCGGTCGATGTGGTAGACGCGGTCGAGGATGGTTTCGCCGTCTGCCACCAGGGCGGCGAGGACGAGCGATGCGGAGGCGCGCAGGTCAGAGCACATGACGGCGGCGGATTGCAGAGGCGTCTTGCCGCGCACGGTGGCGGTGCGTCCTGTGATGGTGATGTTCGCTCCCATGCGCACCAGTTCGTTCACGTGCATGAAGCGGTTCTCGAAGATGTTCTCTGTGATGAGGGAGGTTCCCTCGGCCTGCGTTGCCAGGGCCATGTATTGCGCCTGCATGTCGGTGGGGAAGCCGGGATACTCTTCCGTCGAAATGTCTGCCGCCTTCAGGCTGCCCTCGCTGCGGACGCGGATGCTGTCTTTGCCGACGTCGCAGCGGACGCCGCACTCGGCGAGCTTGGCGAGGAGGGAGCTGAGGTGGGAGGGGTCGCAGGAGTCCACGTTGAGGTCGCCGCCGGAGATGGCGCCGGCGATGAGGAAGGTGCCGGCCTCGATGCGGTCGGGATTGATGCGATAGCGCGCTCCGTGGAGGCTGGTGACGCCCTGGATGCGCATGGTGGAGGTGCCGGCGCCTTCGATCTTCGCTCCCATGGCGATGAGCAGAGCAGCCAGGTCGGAGACCTCGGGCTCGCGGGCGCAGTTCTCCATGAGCGACTCGCCGTCGGCGAGAACGGCTGCCATCAGGAGGTCCTCGGTCCCGGTGACGGTGATCTTGTCGAAGACGAGATGAGCGCCGCGGAGGCGGGTGGTGTTTTCGGGAGCGCGGGCTTCGAGGTAGCCGTGCTCCTGGGTGATCTTCGCTCCCATCTGCTCCAGCCCCTTGATGTGGAGGTCGATGGGGCGGCCTCCTATGGCGCATCCGCCGGGCATGGCGACGCGGGCGATGCCGGTGCGTGCGATGAGCGGGCCAAGGACGAGGGAGCTGGCGCGCATGGTCTTCACGATCTCGTACTTGGCGACGGGGTCTGAGAGGACGGCGCACTTGATGCTGGTGCGGTGCTGCGCGCGGCCGTAGCCGAGTTCGACCTCTGCGCCC
>JAJZHR010000254.1 GCA_021810815.1 Acidobacteriota bacterium
GGGTAATCCTTGCTCGCTCAGTCAATTCGGTCGATTGCACGAGGACGGCACAGAGCCCGGTCCGCACACAAGATCGCATAGTACATGGATGAGCCTGGAGCAATTTCGTCGCAGAGACTGTTCTTCTCTCGCTTAGGCGTGCAAAGAAAAACACATGGAAGGAGCGCGGCTCGCTTGTACGGAGAGAATTCTATTGGGCCGCGGTCGTCCCGGTAGCCGACGCCGTCGAAGCGCTGGCAGTCTGCTGGTCTTTACCGGCAAAGTAGTTGCGGTCCCACAGGTTCTTGTAGAACTCACCGGTCAGCTCTGCGGCGCGGGGGCCAAAGGTCGGCCGCCCGCCTTCAAGAAAGAAGACGGTGACGAGGTTGCCCAGCGGCGTTTGAGAATAGGAGGCAAACCAGCCAAAGCGAGTTCCGCTGTCCGAACAGGTGCCTGTCTTGCCGAACACCGGAAACTCCTGAAAATTCGACCGCAGACTGCGCGCCGTGCCATAGTGAACGGCGCCCGCCATGCCATCCTGCAGATCCGGCACAAAGCGGGCAATATCCAGCTTGCGCTTGACCTTCGGCTCAAAGCCTGCGATCTCGTCCGGGGAGGTGGGATGCTGCAGATAGTAGAGCGTGCCACCGTTCGCGATAGCAGCCACGAGCGCCCCGAGTTGCAAAGGCGTCATCGAGACGCCCTGACCGAAGCTGCACATCCGGCCGACGCCACCCTCTGCGGCAGGTATCGGCTCGTCGGGGTACACACCAAGCTGCTCGCCGTCGATATGATAACCGGCCAGTTCGCCCAGCCCGAACTGGTTGGCATAGTGGCGCACGCGGTCAAACCCAAGCTCGCGGCCGAGTTCCTCGAAGTAGAGGTTGTTGCTATGCGCGATGGCCTGGGTCATGTTCATGCGAAAGCCCTGCAACTGCACCATGGTGTCGCGGGTGACGAGCCCTTCCGAGAGTGCCGCCAGTGCGACGGAGAGCTTGATGGTGGAGCAAGGCTCGGCGCCCGGAGAGAGGGCCAGTTTCTGATTGACCATGGCCAGGATGCGCCCGTTGGCGGGATTAATCACCACCGCCGTCCCATTCATGTCGCCCAATGCGTCTATCGCAGCCTGGCGCACGATGGGGTCTTCGCCGGTCGTCACGTCGCCTTCGCCGATCGGCGCGTCTGTAAACGAACTTGCGGTGAAGCGCTCGTAATAGTGGTGACGCCGCCTGTGCAGGCTCGCGGGACGGATGGAACTCTTTTGAGTCTGCGAAGCGCTGTGCTGAGCCTTGGAGTGTACAGTCGTTGCCGTACTCGACGCTCTATGCGCGGATGTTCCGCTCACCGCTCTGTGACGGGAATGCGCATGAGCGCCGGCGGAGAGGTGCTGACTGGTCTGCTTTGAGTGATGCAGTGTGTGCTGCGCATCCAAGGCGTGGGAACGCGACCAGGAAATCAAGACAGCACCGAGAACAAGGCCCCACAGCCGCAGATCCGACAGTTTCATTCAGCTAGTATCCTCTCCTCGGTCAACCTGTCGCGCTGGGCTGTGTTCACCGCATGGAACTTAGGTAATGCTTGCAGCTCAACCTCTTGGGCCTCACGATCCACTGGAATTCGTAAGACCTGCAGCCCTCACTTGGACGACTGAGCGAGGAGCTGTTCATTCAGAGATTGTTTACTCTTCTACAATATCCGAGCCAGACGGTCGTTCACGAGAAAAAAATTGAATTCGGTGTCAATTCGGACACGTACGTGCTGGGACGACCACTTTCGCGCGGGGCCGTTCCATCCCGTTTCTTTTCCGATTCAGAACTGGATCCTGCGCATGAATGCCGGAACATCCAGATCTCGCTCCAGCTCCGGGGCAGGCTCTGCGAAGAGCGACGCACCCGTGGCTTCGGGCTGACTGGCGACCGTCGCAAGCTTCTGAACACCATCCTCGAGCTCTGGCGCAAAGTCCCGCGGCAGCGCAGCAACTTGAGTCGCCGCGTTCAGTTCTTCAAACTGCGGACGGGGCCTCATCGACTCACGAGTGCCCTGGCTGGCGGCAACAGCGACGGACTCTGCAGGAGCTGCCTGCGCGAAGGCTGACTCGGAAGCCGCTCGCTGGCCACCATGCTGAGCGGTGACAACGTCTCCATCGTCATCCGATTCCTCTTCGCTCTGGAATCGCGGCTTTGCCGGGACAGTAGTCACTTGCGGATCCGCTTCACGCATCCAGCTCTCCGGCGCAACCACGGGCACGGAGATCACCGGCGATTCCTCTACGTTCAGCATGCGGGCGCGGCGCTCCGGCATCTGGTCGCGGAAGCCGGTCGCGATGACGGTAATCTTTACCTCGTCCCCCATGCGCTCATCCTGCACAGCGCCAAAGATGATGTTGGCGTCTTCGTGAGCCGCAGACTGAATCAGCGACGAGGCTTCATTCACCTCAGACAGTTTGAGCGAGCTGGAACCGGTGATGTTGATCAGGATGCCGCGCGCGCCATCAATCGCGCCAGCTTCCAGCAGCGGGGACGCCATGGCCGCCTGCGCCGCTTCCGCAGCGCGATTCTGCCCCGAGCGGACGGCTGTTCCCATTACGGCGTGGCCCATACCGGCCATGGTGGTCTTCACATCGGCAAAGTCGCGGTTGATGATGCCCGGAATCGTGATGATGTCGCTGATGCCCTGCACGCCCTGACGCAACACGTCATCCGCGACACGAAAGCTCTCGAAGAACCCGGCATCCTTGGCAACCGCGAGCAGCTTCTCGTTCGGAATGACGATCATCGTATCGACACTTTCGATCAATTCCTTCAGCCCGCGTTCTGCTTGCTGCAGACGCCGCTTTCCTTCAAATGCGAAAGGCCGCGTGATGACGGCGACGGTGAGGATGCCCATCTCGCTGGCGAGCGACGCAATCACTGGGGCCGCACCGGTGCCCGTGCCGCCACCAAGGCCGGCTGTGACAAACACCATGTCTGCGCCTTCGAGCGCTTCGATAATTTTTTCCGAGTCCTCCAGCGCGGCGCGGCGTCCCACATCGGGGTTGGCTCCTGCGCCGAGGCCGGAAGTGAGCCGCACACCCAGCTGGAGCTTCACGGGAGCCTGCGAAAGCTTGAGCGCCTGCACGTCCGTATTGGCAGCGATGAATTCCACGCCCTCAACACCGGCCTGAATCATGCGGTTCACCGCATTACCGCCTCCGCCACCTACTCCAATGACCTTGATGCGCGCCCCACGCGGGCTGTCGTCGTGAAATTGAATGCGCATTTCGCCTGACTGGTTCGTCTGCTGTTCCATTGGACGTGGGCCTCCTCCCGGCCAAATCTCCTAAAAGCTCGCTGCAAACAACGCCCGCAGCTTGGTGCGTAGACTGTTGCTCTCCGCAGCGCGTGTCACACGCGTGCGATGCGCGTATAGAAGCATTCCGATCAAACTTGCAAAGGCTGGATTTGCAAGTTCACCGGGCATGTTGGAAAGCCGTACCGGCATACCTGTCCGGGCGGGCACGCGCAGTTGACTTTCGGTTACATCCAGCATACCGGGCAGAGCGGCAGCGCCTCCCGTCAGCACGCAGCCTGCCCCAAGCGCATCCAGCACGCCACCGTGACGCAGACTTTCCTTGACGAAGTGCATCAGTTCCCGCGCGCGAGGCTCAAGGATCTCCGCGACCGTGCGAAGGGCCAGACGTTGCGGCTGCGGGTTGGCGATGTCAATTTCGGCTTCCTGTGGCACAGCCGTCACTACGGCATGACCGAACTGGCGCTTCAAATCCTCAGCCTGGGCCACTGGCATCTGCAAGCCCACGGCAAGGTCATTCGTAAAGTGAGCGCCGCCTACTGGAATCGAGCCTGTATGCGCGACAGCGCCTTCGAAGAAGACGATCAGGTCACTCGAGTGAGCGCCGATGTCCAGCAGGCAGACTCCGAGTTCACGCTCGTCGGAAGAGAGCGTCGCCTCTGCCGCGGCGATTGACTCGAGCACAGCCTCTGTCACTTCCAGCCCCGCGCGGTTGGCGCAGGTGATTGTGCTCTGCATGGCGCTGCCCGAACAGGTGGCGATGTGCAGGTCTACTTCAAGGCGCGCTCCCACCATTCCAATGGGGTCAAAGATGCCAGGCTGATCATCCAGAATGAACTGGCGCGGCAACAGATGCAGGATCTCCCGGTCTGGAGGCCGTTCAACCGCCCTGGCTCGATCAATCGCACCGCGCACATCATCGCGAGTAATCTCGCGCATGCGGCTTCCCAGATCCAGCCCTCCGTTGGTATTGACGCCGCGAATGTGCGGGCCACCCACACCGACGACGCAGGAATCGATGTTGGCGCGCGCCGTTCTCTCGGTCTGATCCACTGCCGCCTTCACCGCTTTTGCAGCCTGACCGAGATCGGAGATCAGTCCTTTGCGCATTCCGGCCGACTCAACCAGTCCATGACCGCGATAGCGGAGCGCGCCGTCATTCAGATCGGCAGCCAGCATGCGGGTCCAGGCACTGCCTACGTCCAGCACTGCGATCAGGTTGTCTGGCTTCTGGCTCATCGTACCGGCCTCATTCTCCGCGTCCTGCTACAGTCGAATTCGTTTTCGCAACCTGATGTTTCTTGCCTGCAGCCGAGGCATGCTGCGCGGAGGCCTTCCGCTTCGCCCGCACTGCCCTCTGTTTTGCCGCTGCGCCTTCAATTTCCTGATCACTGGGCCGCGCCTTCGCACGAGCCTGTAGAGCATGCTTCGTCTTGGCATCGCTCGTGGCATTTGGAGTCGCGTGCTTCTTTGCGCTCAGTGGGTGAG
>JAJZHR010000255.1 GCA_021810815.1 Acidobacteriota bacterium
CAGAAATACTTCTTCAACAGCGACTTCGGCGGCGCTGCGACCACCGGGCGGCGCCAGGTGCTGACCACCACGCTGGACCTGACCGGCGTCGCCTTCCTCACCGTTCCGCGCAACATTTCGCCCGTGATTTCGAGGGTGCGCGTCCGCACCACGGAGAAGACAGATCTGGAGTGGGACCTCGACTACGACCCCAAGGCCGGCCGCATCGCCTCCAGCAACGTCTATATCGACCTGCACCAGGGGAACTACTTCGCCGGCCTGAGCCATGCGCGGCTGGACGCTCCGGGCGAGTTCACCGTGAATGGGCAGATCTCGCAAATCTCCAACTTCAACCAGATCCGCCTGCTGCTGGGCTATGGAACGCCGTCCAAGCGCGGCGCGAGCATCGCCGGCAACGCCGGGTACGACTTGAATCTCGGCACGCTGCAGTACGGCGCGATCCAGTCCGCATACAACTGGGACTGCTGCGGATTCAGCTTCGAATACCGCAAGTTCCAGCTCGGCCCATCGGTGCCCAGCTCCAGCGAATACCGCTTCAGCTTCACGCTGGCCGGGGTCGGCACCGCAGGAAATCTGCGCCACGCCGAGCGCCTCTTCTAGCCAGCGAAGGTGCAAGGTCAGATGCCGCGCAAGCTGAACGGCAGAGCGGCGGAAGCTCTGAACGTTAGAATCAGGCGATAGCTCTCGTCCCTCACCTTATGGCTTCTGCGGCCCCGCAAAAATCCCGACGCTTCGCATGGCTGCGCTTCTCGCACCAGCACACCGCCTTCTCCGCGACCCTGCTGCTGATGGTCGCTGCGCTGCTGTCGCGCGTCATCGGCCTGGTGCGGGAGAAGTACATCGCGTACCTCTTCGGAGCGGGTGCGCAGACCGACGCCTACCGCGCCGCGTTCCAGTTGCCGGACATGATCAATTACTTCCTGGTCGGCGGCGTTGCGTCGGTGACCTTCGTGACCATCCTGAGCCGCTATCGGGAGCAGGGGCGGGAGCAGGAGGGCGAGCACGCGCTGGGGGCCATCCTTGGCATGATGCTGGTGGTGCTGGGGCTGGGCGTGGGCGTGGCAGAGGTGTTCGCCCGCAGCTATGTGGCGTGGTGGTTCGACGGCTTCTCTCCGGAGAAGGTGGCGCTGACCACGCACATGACGCGCATCATGCTGCCCGGGCAGATGTTCTTCTTCACCGGCGGAGTTCTGGGGTCGGTGCTGCTGGTGCGCAAGCAGTTCGCCTACCAGGCGGCGATGGGCCTGATCTACAACCTGGGCATCATCTTCGGCGGCGTTCTGCTGGCGAGCCGCATGGGAGTTTCCTCGCTTGCGGTGGGCGCTCTGAGCGGAGCCTTCCTGGGAGCGCTGGTGCCGAGCTGGATCGGCGTCTGGCGCGCCGGAGTGCGGCTGCGGCTCTCGCTGGACTGGGGCCATGCGGGCGTGCGCGAGTGGGTGCGCATGTCGCTGCCCCTGATGCTCGGCGTCACGCTGGTCACGTTCGACACCTGGATCATCAACCACCTCGCATCGCATGGCAATGGAGAGATCGCGCGCCTCAACTTCGCCAAGGCGCTCTTCACCGCTCCGATGGCGATCCTGGGACAGGCTGCGGGCGCTGCCTCGCTGCCCTTCTTCGCTGCGCTGTTTGGACAGGGCAAGCGGCACGAGTTCGCAGCGCAGGTGAACAGCGCCGTGACGCGCATCATCGCCGTCTCTCTGCTCGGCTCCGCATGGATGATCGGGCTGGCCGCTCCGGTGGTGGATCTGGTGCTGCGCGGCGGAGCTCTGGGACGCACGACCGCCGCCGCCATCGCCGTCTATTTCGCCATCTTCGCCATCTCTCTGTTCCTGTGGGCCTCGCAGTCCATCTACGCGCGCGCCTTCTACGCGGCTGGCAATACGGTGACGCCGATGGTCGCGGGCACCATCATCACAGTGCTCTCCCTGCCCGTGTACTGGACGATGTACCACGCGCACGGCGCCATCGGGCTGGCCATCGCATCCGACATCGGCATCTTTGCGCAGACGGCGGCCATGGCAGGGCTGCTGCATACCAAGGGGCTGGTGAAGCTGGGAGGACTGGGCGGGGCAGAGCTGCTCCGCTCCCTGGCGGCCGCGCTGGTCGCGTTCACCGCGCTGGAAGCAGTGGTGCGGCTGATGCCGCATGCAGCCACCCACCTGGGCGACCTGCTGGTATTGGCGGCGGGAAGCGCGGTGTGGTTTGGCGTGAGTTTTGCTGTGCTGAAGGCGACAGGCTCAGCACTTCCAAATCAATTGCTGCGACGCTTCGCGAAGCGCTGACACGCAGCGGCTCTGATACGCTCTGCCAATGAAAATGGCCCCGGCTGAAGCTCCGGGGCCATTTCGTATTGCGCTTGAAGCATTCTGCTATGCGTTCACTTCAGAGGGGCTGGAGGCCGACTTCGCCTCATCCTTCGCTCCGTTCGCAGTTGGCGCGCCGGGCTTGCGGATGTCGATGCCACCCTTGAAGAACGCTCCATCCTCGATGCTGATGCGCTGGGCAATCACGTCGCCGGTGAGGGAGCCTTCGCTGCGGATGTCCACGCGGTCGCTGGCCTGCATGTTGCCGCGCACCTTGCCCAGCACGACCACCTCGCGCGCGCTGATATTCGCTGCCACCTGGCCGTTGCGGCCAACGGTGACGCGGTTGCCGGGGAGATTGATGGTTCCTTCGATCTTGCCATCGATATACAACGACTCCGAGCCGCTCACCTCGCCCTTGATGATGAGCGATTTGCCGATGGTGGCCTGGTCGCCCGATGGCGCGGCAGGAGCCGGTGTGCGGACGGCTGCGGCTGCCGGCGAGGGGGACTCATAGCTTGGGGTGGGGCTGGAGGTCGGGCGCACAGGCTCCGGTGTTCCAGGGTTGCTGCCGGTTCCCGGCTGGTTGGGTTTCCACATAATAGCGAAATTCCTTTCGTGTTCGGGCTTGGGTTGCGGCCGCAATCGCCGGAGCGGTCGGCGGCCGGTGGTGTGGCATGTTCGTCCTCTGCCGAAGCTGCGGCGGAACCTTCTCCGCACCTCAGATATTACTCCTGCGGCCTGCTGGCGGAACGCAGCGGACAGAAGTGTTCTTTTGCAGCTTAGCGGGTTTAGATGCGCCCAATGCTTGTTGAAAACGGTGGATCACTGGAAAACTCTGGCCGGGGTGTCGAATTTCTGCTGCCGCAGCGGGGTGTTGGAGAAGATTCCGGGAGTCCATCGAACCGGATTCCGATCTTCCACCTTTACCCGTCCCTGTTCCTTTGCCTTTACCCGTCCCTGTTCTTTCGCCTTTACCCATCCTTAGCTTAGGAATCTGTGGCATCTCTCAAATCTGCGTTAAGCCTCCCGGTAGCCCATGGCGTATCCGGATGGTGTATCGCATCGGAAAATCCGAAGCTGGGATTGGGACGGCAGGATGGCTGGTAGGTAAGATGGCTTCCAGGAGAGTGTTGCAGCATGGCGCAGCCAGGAAACTACCGCTACAGCGACAACGAACTGCTGCGCCGCATTGGCCGCTCTCCCAATGGCCGCGCCGGATACAAGCAACTGGTGCGCGAGCTTGGCATGGGCGGCGGCCGGGAGCGGCGGCTGCTGCTGGAGCAGTTGGCGCGCATGACTGCGCGAGGCGACCTGGCCAAGATCGACCGCGAGACGTGGACGATTCCGAAACCAAAAGAGGCTTCTGGCGCCAGGGGAGCCCGGGGCGGCCAGGGCGCGACGCGGGAGAATCTCGCGGCGGGGCGGCTCGATCTGCACCGCGACGGCTACGGCTTTGTCCGGCCTGAGGCGAAGCAGGAATGGGTGCCCGCTGGCGGCGACATCTTCATTTCTCCCAGCGACCTGGGCGGAGCCATGCAGGGCGACCAGGTGCTGGTGGAGCTGGCTCCTCTTGACCGCGAAGGCCGCCTTTCGGGCCGCATCGTCCGCATCCTGAACCGCCGCAACCCGACCATGGTGGGCATCTTCCACTACGGCGGTGGCAACGCGATGCGCCGCGGCCGGGCAGGCGCGCAGGGCAGAGGGTTGCAGGGCAGAGGCTCGCAGGGCTACGCGCAAAGCTATGTGGCGATTGAGGGCAACTACGTCACGCCGCTGGACGAACGCATGACGCAGCCGATCCTGATTCCCGATGGCTGCGAGATTCCTTTGATCGGAACCAGGACCCCGGATCGAGTGCTGGGAGCCGAGGCGCTGGCGCAGATGACGCCGAAAGGCAGGGGACGGGGAACAGGGACACAGGGGACAGGGAAGGGCGAGCCCGAGCCAAGGAGCACTGAAAGGAGCAGCGAACAGGCGCCGGAGTGGGACGATTTGGAAGGGCTGGCGGTGGATGTGGAAGTCACCGAATTCCCCACCGTCAGCAAGCCTGCGCGCGGCCGCATCCTGGAAATCCTCGGCGACCAGAACGCCTTTGGCGTGGACGTGGAGATCGTCATCCGCAAGCACCACCTGCCGCACCGCTTCCCTGAAAACGTCCTTGCGGACGCGCGCGAAGAGGCTCGGGAAACCGTCGCGACGCTGGGAGCGGAGGAGCTTGCCGAGCGGCGCGACTTCCGCGGCCTTCCCATCGTCACCATCGACGGCGAAACCGCCCGCGACTTCGACGACGCCGTCTATGCGATCTCTCTGCCGAACGGCAACATGCAGTTGCAGGTGCACATCGCAGACGTCTCGAACTATGTGCGCGAGGGCACGGCGCTGGATCTGGAAGCGCGCCTGCGCGGCACCTCCGTCTACTTCCCC
>JAJZHR010000256.1 GCA_021810815.1 Acidobacteriota bacterium
GTGGTCTGCCTGGTCCGGTGGAAAGCTGATCGCCCCCACCCGCGCATGGCCGCCGCCGCCGTAGCGCTCGCACACCTGCGCCAGATTCACCATCTTCGCCGGATCAGCCTTCGTCCACGGATTCGACCCCACCGCCACCTTCGTCCGGAAGCTCGACTTCGACAGCCCGATCGAGTACGTCGCCCGCGGATGCAGATAGTACGGGATGAACTTGTTGAAGCCCTCCATCAGATGGTCGGTGATGTCGAAGAAGATCGTGCCGTCGCGCTCCTCGCTGCGCTCTCGAATCAGCTCTATCGCCTCGCGGTGCCGTTCCATCAGCGGCGGCAGCAGCGGAGCCACAAACGGCTGCGCAAGCACCTCAGCCAAAGGCATCTCCGTCAGCAGAGGAATCAGCCTCGGAATAAACTCCTGATCCTGCGTCGATTCGATAATCAGCGTGAGTTTCATCGCCGGAGCGGCCATCTCCACCGCAGCCTGCGGGCTCTCATAGAGAGCGCCGTCCACAATATTCGCCCAGTGAATCAGGTCCGCCACCGGCGCCGTGTTGAAGCCGAATCGAGTTGACGCGATGTGCGCCAGAAAGCTCGTGCACGAGGTGTACTCCGGGTCGAAGAACTTGCGCGCCGCGCACCCCGGATCGCGCTGGCAGGCCAGAAAGTGCTCATGGTCCTGGGCTGTCAGGAATGCCGACTGATGATGGTCAAACCACCAGGTAATTCGCGGCGAAGCCGAATATTTGAAGTCGACAATCGCGTTCTCGTCGCCTGTGAAGTCGCTCTCGTCAAACAGAGCCCCGGCCCGGTGCACAAGTCCGCGATATTCATACGTCGCGTCTTTCGCCACGCACTCGCGATGAAAGCGCGTAAATAGCGAAGCCGAGCATGCCCCATCGAAGCATTTGTCGTGATAAAAAACGCGAACCCGCAACGTAACCCGCTCCGTGCAGCAATTTCCCTCAAAAAGCCGGAAAGTTAAGCATCAAGGGCGAGGCCGGATGTGTCAAGGCTCGATCCGCACAAGATTCCGCAGGCCGCAGCTGAAATCAGATGGAATAGATGAATACTGAACTATCGCAACGGAACAGCCGTATCCGATTCAAGTAGAATTCCTTATCCGAGATTTCTGCGCTGTCCCAAGGAGAGTCGATGGATCCCGAGAGTCCCGCATCCGCCGAGCAGTCTGCCCCCACGCCTGATGCAAATCCATCAGAAGTAGAACCCGTCACCGCGGAAGTCGATTCGCCTGCCCCTTCTCCGCACTTTTTCGGGCGCGTCTTCCTCAGCCCGCAGGGTCTGCGCCCTGGCTGGTCGATCCTGATCTTCTCGCTGCTCATGATTGGCTTCACGCTCGCCATAGGCTCCCTCATCGGCCGCGTCAGCCATCTTGACCGCAAACAGGGCTTCACGCCCTTCGCCGCATTTCTCAGCGAGCTCGCGCCGTTCATCGCCATGCTTGGCGCGGCCGCCATCGTCGCAGCGATCGAGCGCCGCCGCATGCTCGACTACAACCTCATCGATGCGCGCGGCGCCCGCCATTTCTTCTCCGGCCTGGCCGCTGGATTCCTCGCCCTCTCTGTACTCGTCGGCGCGCTCGCAGCGGGCGGCTGGCTCCACTTCGGCGCGGTCGCGCTCTCCGGCACTGCCATTCTTCACTTCGCTGCCCTGTGGGGCGCGGCGTTTCTCCTCGTCGGCTGCGTGGAAGAAGGCCTCTTCCGCTGCTATCTCCAGTTCACTCTCACGCGTGGCATCCGCTTCTGGCCCGCGGTCATCATCCTGGGCGCAGTCTGCCTGGAGTTGCTTGTGCGCGCCAAAGGCAACGGGGTCTGGGGCGTGTACCTCATCGCCCTGCTGGGACTCGCTCCCTGTTATCTTCTCCACCGGCGCAAGGCCCCGACCAGAGGCTTCTGGACTGCCGCGTGGCTCTCATCCACGCTCTTCGGTTTCGTTCACACCAGCAACAACGGCGAAAACTGGATTGGAATCTTCGCCGCCGCCGCCATCGGCTTCGTCTTCTGCGCCAGCATTTACTTCACCGGCTCTGCATGGTGGGCCATCGGCTGCCACGCCGCGTGGGACTGGTCCGAGACCTTCTTCTATGGCACCGCCGACAGCGGCCTCACCTCGCAAGGCCACCTGCTCACCACCGCGCCCGCCGGCAGCGCCTTCTGGAGCGGCGGAGCCGACGGCCCCGAAGGCAGCATCCTCGTCCTCGCCGTCATCCTTGCCCTGCTGGCCGCGCTCGCCGTGATCTATGGCCGATCAAGGCAATCTACGACTGACTCAACACCAGCCGCTGATCTCGTTTCATAGCCTTTCCACATCTCTCGCATAGCGCCAGCGGGTCCATCCGCAGCGGTATCCTGTCATTGAACCGATGGCTTACCCCGGCACTGCACAACCCAAACGATCTCGCTCAGCACGCTTGCGGAAGCGGCGCTGGCCACGCGTTGTGCTCTGGTCCACGATCGGGCTTCTCGCTTGCCTTGTTGTCGCCGCGGTTGCCGCAACTCTTTGGCTGCGCTCCGCTGCCCGCGCTGCGCTGCCGCAACTTGACGGCACGCTCCAGCTCCACGGCCTTTCCGCGCCCGTCCTCGTCCGCCGCGACGCCCACGGAATCCCCCACATCCAGGCTGCGTCGCAATCCGATCTCTTCTTTGCACAGGGCTACATCACCGCGCAGGACCGCCTCTGGCAGATGGACATGTTTCGCCGCAACGCCAGTGGCACTCTCGCTGAGGTCCTCGGCCCCTCGCTGGTCCGCCACGACATCGCCCAGCGCGTCCTCGAATTTCGCAACGTCGCTGCCCGCATCGCTGCCCACATGCCCGCTGACAACCGTGCCCGCTTTGAAGCATATGCCGCCGGCGTCAACCTCTACATCCAGCAGCATCCTGACACCCTGCCGCCCGAGTTTCATCTTCTTCACTACCACCCGGCGCCGTGGACCGTCGTGGACTCAATCGCCGTTGGGGTCATGATGGTGCAGACCCTCGACACCCACTGGGACGTCAAACTCACGCGCGAGCAGATCGCCTCCCGCCTGCACAATCCCAGGCTCGAGTCCGAACTCTACCCCGTCGGCTCATGGCGCGATCGCCCACCCACTGGCGAGGTGCTCGACCTCAGCAAGCCACACCCGGAACCCGCGCCGCCGGCAGACAGCGACGACGAGGACGACGAGCGCAGCCAGGCCAGCGCCTCACCGGAACCTGACCTCACCGGTCTCCGCGACACGCTCGGCCTGCCTGCGTGCGATGCCTGCGCCTCCGGCTCCAACAACTGGGTCATCGCCGGCGCACACACCGCCAGTAGCCGCCCGCTGCTCTCGAACGACATGCACCTCTCGCTCGGAGTGCCCGACATCTGGTACATGGCCGACCTCGCCGCGCCCGGCTATCACGCCGCAGGCGTCACTCTGCCCGGTCTTCCCTACATCGTCGAAGGCCACAACGAGCATGTCGCCTGGGGTTACACCGCTCTCTTCGCAGACGTGCAGGACCTCTACATCGAGAAACTCGATGGCCACGGTCACTTCCTCGCAGCCGATGGCTCATGGCAACCCATCGGCGTTGACCACGAGACGATCCGCGTCCGCGGCAGCCATGATCTCTCCATCACCGTGCAGGTCACTCCGCACGGGCCGCTGCTCAATCCCATCCTCAAGGGCGAGACCCGCCCCATCGCGCTGCGCTGGACGCTCTACGACTCGACCTTGAACTCCCTGCCGCTCTATGCCATGAACACCGCGGCCAGTTGGAGCGACTTCTCCGCTGCGCTGGCCCAGTGGTGCTGGCCCACGCAGAACCTCGTCTACGCCGACGATCAGGGCCACATCGCCTATCACGCCATCGGCCGGGTCCCCCTGCGCCCAGCCGGCCTGCAAGCCGTTCCCATCGCCGACGCGCACCATGAGTGGCAAAGCTACATCCCTTTTGAAAATCTGCCCAGCGCCGTCGATCCGCCCGCCGGCTTCCTCGCCACTGCGAATGCGCGCGTCACCACAGAAAAGTCGCCCTACCCTCTCTCGCTGGAGTGGTCCGATCCCTATCGCATCGAGCGCATTTACAAATCCCTTCAGGGCCGTGACCAGCTCAAGCCTGCCGATATGCTCGCGCTCCAGACAGACGTCTACAGCGAAGTCGATCAGGAACTCGGCCAGCGCTTTGCCTACGCCATTGACCACGCCGACCATGTTGACGACCGCCTGCGCGCCGCCGCCGATCTCCTGCGCACGTGGGACGGCCGCCTCACACCCGACTCCGCAGCCGCCTCCATCGTCACCCAGACGCGCAAGGCTCTCGGCTCCATGCTCCTCGAACCCAAACTCGGCAAAGACGCCGCGCTCTACCGCTGGTCCGAATCTAACTTCGCCCTGGAGGAGATCGTGATGCACGCGTATTCACAGTGGCTCCCGCCCGGCTACAAAGACTGGGACAACTTCCTCGCCGACGCAGTCCGCAAAGCCATGGATCAGGGCAAAGCCCCCGCCAACGTCTCCCTCTGGACCTACGGCTCGTGGCACATCCTCGACCTTGAGCACCCGCTCACCACATTCCTGCCCTTCCTGCGCGGTATCGCCGGCACCGGCCCGCACCCGCTCAGTGGAGACGTCACAACCGTCAAGCAGGCCTCCGGCACCGTCGGCCCGTCGCAGCGTTTCACCATGGACTGGAGCAACATCGACGGCTCCAC
>JAJZHR010000257.1 GCA_021810815.1 Acidobacteriota bacterium
CGATCGCGGGTGGTATTTCCGAGGCGCTGGTCACCACGGCATTCGGTCTGATCGTCGCCATCCCCGCGGTTATGACGTTCAACTATTTCACCAACAAGGTGGAGTCGTTCGATGTCGAGATGGACAACTCCTCCAGCGAGCTGGTGGACTACTTCATCAAACAGAGCCAGCGGCGCTAACCCCGCCTCGGGTTGCAGCCTTGCCGGAATTGTTCGGCGGGCCGCGCCTTTGGCTGGACGCAGTAGCATTGAGCGGAACTCTGGAATCAAGGAGCGATTTCGCCCCGGGGCCAGGCCAGCGAACCTGGTCCCGGGGGCGGATTCAATCCTCTGGCGCAGAGCTTCGCGGCACCGATTTGCGGCACAGGGAACCAGAACGCATCTTTTTGGAGCACATCCATGGCACTCGCCACTCGCAACGAAGGCGCAAAAGTCAACTCCAACATCAACGTGACCCCGATGGTCGACGTGATGCTGTGCCTTTTGATCATTTTCATGGTCATCACGCCCATGGTTCAGAACAAGGTGAACGTGGACCTTCCGAAGGTCGACCAGCCGATCACGATGCCAGATGCCGAGAAGGAAGACCAGGTGATGGTCGCGATCACGCGCGATGGCCGGGTCTATCTTGGGTCGGAGCAGGTGACGGTGGACGATCTTGGTCAGAAGGTGGCGGACAAACTGGCGAACAAGACGAGCAAGCGGATCTATATGCGTGCGGACGCGCGTTCGCAGTACGGCAGGGTGATGGAAGCGATTGACAGCGTGCGCAGCGCCGGCGTGGATCAAATTGGCCTGCTCGCGGACCAGCGGCCCGACCTGACGCCGATCAAGAAGTAGGTTTTCC
The DNA here is from genome assembly GCA_021810815.1 of Acidobacteriota bacterium. Taxonomy (GTDB): domain Bacteria; phylum Acidobacteriota; class Terriglobia; order Terriglobales; family Acidobacteriaceae; genus JAJZHR01. The sequence goes on from JAJZHR010000257.1 coordinate 847, forward strand.
TGGAAGGGCCTGACGGCGCAGGTTTCGTCGCTGCGGTTGGACCGCCTTTGCGGAAGACAACAAAATTACGAGGAAAACATCATGGCATTCTCAAGCGGAACCGGCGGACTTAATTCCGACATCAACGTTACGCCGATGATCGACATTCTTCTGGTGCTGCTGATCACCTTCATGGCGATCACGCCCGTGTCTCCGAAGGGGTTGGACGCACTTGTGCCGCAGCCGCCCAAGAAGAACACGCCGGATCAGCCCAATGACAGGACCATCGTGGTATCGGTGACGTCTCGCCCGGGCGGAGGTCTTCCTGGCTACAAGATCAATCAGGACGACGTGGCGCTGGCCGATCTGGAGCCGCGTCTGACGACGATTTTCGCGACGCGCGCGGAGAAGGTGATGTTCATCAAGGGCGATGCCAACCTGAATTACGCGCAAGTGGCGCAGGTGATCGACCTTGGCCACCAGGCAGGAGTGGACAATATCGGTCTCATCACGCCGAAGGTTGAAGCGGGCCAATAAGTTCGCTTTCGCGCTTTCATGCCGCCAGCGAGGATTGACTGGCGGCAAGTTTCTGATGGAATCGCATTTGCGCTCTCCCCATTCGCTTGTGGAAACAATTACAATCGCGGTAACGCATTAATAGCATCCAGGAACTAACCATCAGTCAATTCCGTCTCATGCTGTGTCCGGCGATTCCGAAGGAGATGATGAAGCAAATGAAATTCCACAAACGAATTCCGGTTCTCGCCGTGGCCACGCTCGCCCTTTTGGCTGCAACCACCGGATGCAACCGCCTCAAGGCCCGCGACCAGCTCGTGAAGGGCATTCAATCGTACAAGAGCGCCCAGTACGAAGAGGCGATCGACCATTTCCAGAACGCCGTACATCTCGACCCGACGCTGCCGATGGCGCGCGCGTACCTCGCCACTGCCTACATGCAGCAGGTGGTCCCCAACCTTGACACTCCGGATAACCTGAAGAACGCCCAGAATGCTATCGACAGTTTTCAGGGTGTGCTGAAGGAAGACCCGACGGACGTCAACGCGGTCAAGGGCATTGCATCGATCTATTTCAACATCAAGAAGTTCAACGAGGCCAAGGAGTACCAGAAGAAGGTGCTCGCGATGAGTCCGAACGATGCCCAGGCTGCCTACACCATCGGCGTGATCGACTGGACAGAAGCCTATCAGCATGCGCGCGACATTCTCGCTCCCGAGGGTCTGACGGACAACGGCGAAGGCAACGTGAAGATGAGCAAGACCGCCTGCAAGACGCTGCAGGCCGCGAATACCGACCTGGTCGCGGAGGGCTTGCAATATCTGCTGAAGGCAGTCGCCATCAACCCCAACTACGACGATGCAATGGCCTATCTGAACCTCACCTATCGCCGCAAGGCGGATCTGGAGTGCGGCGACGAGACAGCGCGCGCAGCCGATGTTGCGGAGGCTGTGAAGTGGTTCGACAAGGCCATGGGCACGCGCAAGATGAATGAAGAGAAGAAGAACAAGCCGGGCGCGGCGAAGACAGACGGACAGTCTTCGTAGCAGCAACCCCGACTGCAATCTGCAAGCTTGCTCCTCAGCGAGCGAAACATAAAGACCTCCCTTGCGGAGGTCTTTGTGTTTTGCGGGCGGCAGCATTCTTGCTGCGAGCGGAGGAGAGCACCCACGCTGCGCGATGCATGGGGCCCCGAATTGAACTTTGGACGAGGGTTCATGAGCGGGGCACCTGGCCAGGATTGAGGGCCAGGATTGAGGGCTGGGGCCTGGGACACAGATTTGGCGCGGTCAGGTAGAATTGCCAATTGCCAATGCCCACTTCAATACGGCCCATTCGAAAAGTTCTGATCGCAAATCGTGGCGAGATCGCCCTTCGCATCCTGCGCGCCTGCCGCGAGCTTGGTGTGCGGACCGTGGCTGTCTATTCCGACGCCGACCGTGCTTCGCTGCACGTGCTGCACGCGGATGAGGCGTATCGGCTGGGGCCGGCTCCGGCGAGCGAATCGTATTTGAGAGGCGATCTGGTTCTGGAGATTGCGCGGCTGGCGGGTGCGGACGCAGTGCATCCGGGATACGGCTTTCTGTCGGAGAATCCTATTTTCGCGGACTTGTGTGCGGCCAAAGGAATCATCTTCATCGGGCCGACGGCGCAGGCGATGCGCGCGCTGGGATCGAAGACGCAGGCGCGGCAGTTGGCGGACAGCGTTGGGGTGCCGCGCGTTCCGGGATCGACGCGGGGTCTGGGGTCTGTGGCGGAGGCGCTGGAGGTGGGGCGGCAGATTGGCTACCCGGTGATGATGAAGGCGGCGGCGGGCGGCGGCGGCAAGGGCATGCGCATGGTGATGGCGGAGGAGGAGATGGAGGCGGCGTACGTCGCTGCCGGAAGCGAGGCGCTGCGCTCCTTCGGGTCGGAGGAGGTGTATCTGGAGAAGCTGATCCTGCGGCCGCGCCACATCGAGATTCAACTGCTGGCGGATGAGCATGGCAACTGCGTGTATCTGGGCGAGCGCGAGTGCTCGGTGCAGCGGCGGCACCAGAAGGTGATCGAGGAGGCACCGTCGGCGTTTGTGGATGCGGAGCTGCGGCGGCGGATGGGAGAGACGGCGGTGAAGCTGGCGCTGGCCGCGGGGTACACCAACGCGGGGACGGTGGAGTTTCTGGTGGATGACCAGAGGAACTTCTACTTTCTGGAGATGAATACGCGGCTGCAGGTGGAGCATCCGGTGACGGAGATGGTGACGGGGCTGGATCTGGTGCATCTGCAACTGCAGGTGGCGGAGGGACGCCCGCTGCCGCTGGCGCAGGAGGATGTGCAACTGCGGGGCCATGCGATCGAGTGCCGCGTGTATGCGGAGGATCCGGACAACAATTTCTTTCCATCGCCGGGGAGGATCACACGGCTGTTGCAGCCGGGAGGGCCGGGAATTCGCGAGGACTGCGGGGTGTACGAGGGATGGACCGTGCCGCTGGACTACGACCCGATGCTGTCGAAGCTAATCGCGTATGCGCCGACCCGGAAGGCGGCGATTGAGCGGATGCTGCGGGCGCTGGATGAATATGTGGTGGGCGGCATTGCGACGAACCTGCAATTCTTCAGGCGGATTCTGGGGGATGCGGATTTCGTTGCCGGACGGATCGATACGGGGTTTCTGGATCGGCTACTGGCGGCAGGAGCGGCGGAGGAAACGTCCGCTGGTCTGCGCGAGGACGAGGTCGGGGACGGGGTTGGAATGGTGGAGGCGGCGGCTATCGCTGCGGCGGTCTTCGGGCTGCTGCAAGCTGAAGGTGGGTCGGCGGCTTCCGCAGGTTCGGCCCCGAACACGGTGGCCCGCTGGCAGCAGACGGCCCGCAGAGAGGCGCTGCGCGGATGATGCTGCGGGTTGAGATTTCGGGGCGGACGTTCGAGGTGGATGTTCGCCGGGGGGATGCGGGGCGGATCGCGTGCCTGCTGGACGGCAAGGCGGTGGAGGTGGACGCTTCCCTGCTGCAGCCGGGAGTGGCGTCGCTGCTCGTCGGGGGCAGATCGTACGAGTGCGTGTTGACGGAGGACCCTGCGGCCGGGGATGGGGCGAAGCTGATCCAGGTGAATGGGCGTCGCTTCCCTTTCAGAGCGGCCGATCCGAGGTCGCTGCGGGGGCGGAAGCCGGCGGGCGGGACTGCGGAGGGGCCGCGGCCGGTGAAGGCTCCGATGCCGGGGCGCGTGGTTCGCGTGATGGTGGCGGTGGGGGATGAGGTGGCGGCGCAGCAGGGCGTGGTGGTGATCGAGGCGATGAAGATGCAGAACGAGCTGAAGTCGCCGAAGGTGGGCCGCGTGGTACGGATGGGAGTGGCGGTGGGGGATA
>JAJZHR010000258.1 GCA_021810815.1 Acidobacteriota bacterium
CGGCGTCGAGGGCGACGCGCTGCGGAGTCCAACTGGCGGCCCAGATGTGGCGGCGCTGGCCGGGGGCATCGACGCGGCCGGACCAGTCGACGGCGAGGAGGCGATCCGGGGCGGCGGCGCGCTCTGGCATGGCGGCGGCGGCGGACGGGCTAGTCACGGATTTCGTCCGGACTGGCGTCGGGGATTTCGTTGGGGTCGATGGCTTCGATTGCGGCGAGGGAATCGTCGTCTGCGCCCCAGCTTTTGAGGACTTTGAAGATGGTGGTGGTGGAGAAGCCGGCGCGGAGGAGGCGGTTGATGGCGCGGGCGGTCAATCTGGCGTCCTGCTTGCCGTCGGGGGCGAGCGGTGGCTTCATGCGTTTGCGGGCGATGTAGCGGCGGGCGAGTTCGACCTCGTCCACGTCTTCATAGGCGGCGGCGAGGGTGGTGCTGATGAGTTCGGGGTGGATGCCCTTCTGGGCGAGGTCCTGTTGGACGCGGCGCTTGCCGAACTTCTCGTTTTCCTGGCGGAGGCGGGTGAAGTCGGCGGCGAAGCGGGTGTCGTTGAGGTAATTCAGCTCCTTGAGGCGGAGGAGGACGGCTTCGACGGCGGCTTCGCCGGGCTCGCCCTCTTCGGCGCGGTTGCGGAGGAGGCGCTTGAGGTCGCGGACGGTGCGCATGCGGGAGGCGAGGGACTTGACGGCGTACTCGAACAGGGCTGGAGCCTGGAGGGGTTCGCGTGGGCGGCGCGGTTTTGGGCCGGGGGCAGACGGGCGGGGGGTGGAATTCTGGCGGCGCGATTTCTGCGAGGGTGGGAATGCCATTTGCAGCCTCTCTGCCCGATGTTACAGCGTGAGGGCCGGGCTGGCGGCGGAGTTCGCTGGCTTGCTCGCCGGCCCGTTGCCCGACCCGTTGCCCGGCCCATTCCAAGAGGCGATGGCCTGCTGTGCCGCAGGCTGCGCGGCGAGGCCGGGCTCCGCGGGGGCATCGGTGACAGGAAGCTCGATGACGACGGCCGCTCCATGGGGGTGCATGTTGAAGGCGGTGGCCTCGCCGCCATGCTCGCGGGCGACGGAGTAGCAGATGCTGAGGCCGAGGCCGGAGCCCTCGCCGGGCTGCTTGGTGGTGAAGAAGGGCTCGAAGGCGTGGTTGGGATTCTCGAAGCCCGGACCAGTGTCGGAGAACAGGATGTGGAGCATGCCGTAGTAGTTGCTGGCTTCCATGCGGATGCGATGCTCGACCGGCTCGCTCCCCCGGGCATCCCAGCGCGCGATGGCTTCGAGGGAGTTGTTGAGTATCTGGACGAAGGCCTGCTTGAGGCGGTCGGCGTTGCCGGGGACGGTCGGCAGATTTTCCGAGGCGAGCGTGAGTTGCAGGTCGATGCCGATGTGCTCCAGCTCGGGGGCGCGGAGGGCGTAGATATCGCGCAGGATCGCCGCCACGTCCACCTGCTCGAAGGCCTGGGAGGCTGGCTTCCAGAAGCGGATGAGGCTCTCGATGGTGCGCTTCATCCGCGCCGACTCCGCGCGAATGATCCCTGCCTCTTCGCGGATGGAGGCTTCTCCAGCGCTTTCCTGGATGAGTTCGGCGTAACCCATGACGACGGTGAGGGGGTTATTGAGTTCATGGGCCACGCCGCCGGCCAGCCTGCCGATGCCGATGAGCTTCTCCGACTGCATGATGCGCTGGGTGAGCAGATTGTTCTCCACGGCGATGACAACCTTGGAGGCCAGGGCTTCAATGGGGAGCAGATCGTCGGGGTGGAGGGTGTCGACGGCATCGGTGGGCTGGGCCAGGAGGAAGACTCCAATCATGCGTCCCGAGGGGGTGGACATGGGCACGGCGACGGCGCTGGCGAAGGAGCGCAGCAGCAGATCGTCCTCCGGCAGGTAGAAGGGGCGCAGGTCCCGGTGGCAACTGTTTGCGCCAAGCGTGCGTCCGGGAGCGCTCTCGAGCAGCGCGCCGAGCCTGGCCGAGGTGATTCTGCGCCCCACGTCGCCCAGCTTGTCGGCGATCTGCTGGCTGATGCCGGCGTGCCCTGCCAGGTAGAAGTCGCCTTCCGGGCCGCGGAGCAGGAAGACGGCCTGGCGGAAGACGCTGGCCTCTGCCACCTGGCGGCAGACCTCGCTGCCGAGGGAGCGGAGGGTGCGTCCGGCGATCAGGTTGAGGTCGAGCGAGGAGTAGGTCTGCATCTCCATGCGCGCGCGCCGCTCGCGATTTTTGGCGCGGACATTGGCCCGTATCTCATCGTCCAGCAGCAGGAGCAGCATGCCGAGGGCGGCGAGAACATGGCGGGGGCGGATGCTGGCCAGCAAAAAGGCCGAGCCGGTCGGGTTGATCCACGGCATCACATGCAGCCACGGCCACACGGCCCATGCCAGGAAGGCGACGGAGGTGATCAGGATGGCGAAGGAGAACCTTCTGTACTTGCGCAGCAGGAAGATGGAGTTGCACAGGTGCGCGCCTGTGCCGATCAGGAAAACGTTCTCGCTGTAGTCCCCGCGCAGGATGTTGTAGGCAGAGGCAAGCACGGCGCAGGCGATGATCGAGAGGGTGAAAGTCGGAGGCAGGTAGCCGGGCCGCAGGGCCCATGCGCCTGCGACCGCGGCAGTGGTCATCACCAGGGCCAGCATCATGGCAGAGCGCAAGGGCGACGCATCGGGCCAGAGGGCCTGCAAGGCGGTGTAGAACGCGATGGGGACCGCCATCGCCACATAGAAGGGGATGCGGAACCGGCGGCCGAACGTGTCGGGCGAAAAAGAGCCGATGAACAGGAGCCCCGGCAGGATGGCGCAGAGTTCCATCAAAACGCCTCGGGTCAGCGCCCAGTGGGTTCCATGGATGGCCGGAACGCGGAGCAGCAGCGTCTGCATGAGGACCAGAGTCCATCCCCAGAACCACATCAGCACCATGTGCTCCCGGCTGCGGCGGTACTGCAAGAAAAACACAATCGTCAGCGCCAGCAGGATGGCGTTCAGCTGTAAATCGGCGACATGAATTGCGGGGATCATTGGCATGCCAAAATCGAGATATATCTATTGAATGGATTTGCCAGCCGGGTGCAGACATACTACAGGCCCGCTTGCGCCTCCGCCAGTGCGGTTCCGGTTTTGCCATTGTGCTCATACAGGGGTGCTGTCCGGGATGCCGTCCGGGTGCCACCCGTCTTTGCGCCGTCCCGATGACGCCGGGTGGGCTTCCACGGCCAGGCGGCAAACCCTGGCGGAGATTCTGCGTCTATGCTGGAAGGGGATGCGCGTCCTGCGGAAAGCCGAGCGCGACGGCCTGGGTTTTCGTTCGACTGTTGCAGGGCTGCCGTTCGACTTGACGCGCAGCTGCCGTTGGACTTGACGCAGAACTGCCGCTGATTTTGCCGCACGCTGCCGCATTGGGGAAGCTGAATTATGAAGTCCTATCTTGTTCGCATGTCTTTGGCCCTCGCTGTGGCGGGGATGTTCGCGGCCGCTCCCCTGAGAGCGCACTGCCAGAGCTATACGGCTGCGCAGACGCAGGACTCCGGCTTTGGGCCCATCAACAGCGCTCCGCCCACTGGGATGACACCGCAGCAGATCATCGACAGGTTCGCCGCGAAGGAGACTGAATTCAAGCTGGCGCGCCAGCGCTACGGCTACCGGCAGAGCGTGAAGGTGCAGACCATCGATGACGGCGGCCGCGTGGATGGCGAATACCAGCAGGTGACGGAGATCAGCTACGACTCGCAGGGAGCGCGGGTGGAGACGGTGACGTTCGCTCCGCAGAACACGCTGCAGCGCATCATGATGAGCCCGGCGGACTTCTCTGACATCGAGCACCGCCTGCCCTTCATCCTGACGACGGAAGACCTTGGCCAGTACAACATCACCTACGTGGGACGGCAAAAGGTGGACGAGCTGGACACCTACGTGTTCGACGCAGCGCCCAAGGTGATGGAGCGGAACCACCGCTACTTCCAGGGTCGCGTATGGGTGGACCAGCAGGACTTCCAGATCGTTCTGGTGAGCGGCAAGAATGTGCCCGACGACACGCGCCGTGGGCACGAGGATCTATCGCCGCCCTTCACCACCTATCGGGAGCAGATCGACGGCAAGTACTGGTTCCCCACCTACACCAAGGCCGAGGGCGTGCTCCACTTCCAGGCGGGCACGGGATACCTGAGCCAGGACGTGCACATCCGGGAGATCGTGCGCTACTCCAACTACAAGCAGTTCGGATCGAACATCAAGATTATTTACCAGGGCCAGGACATCACGAACAACAAAGCTCCGGGGGCGGAAGTTCCAGCAGGAAGCAGCCCTGCGACGGCTCCACCGGCGAGCTCGACGCCTGCTTCAACCCAGACGCAGCCCACAACGCAACCCACAGGGCAGCAGGTTCCGCTGTCTACCCGGCCAGAGACTCCGCCGCCGTCGCACAAGTAGCAGGGAACAGGTGTGAGTTGTCGGTTGTCAGGGATCAGGTGTGAGGATGCGGCAGGGAGCGGGTTCTGCCGGGAGAGGTGCGGATTAGCCTTCACTGGAGTCTGGTTGCGTGTGGGCGCGTTCTCCTTCCCTGGGCTGTCCGGCGGTTTTCAGCGAGAGCGGGTTGGGAGAGAGCTTTGAGCTGTGAGCTTTGAGCGAAGCCAGAGCGGACAAGGGCAAAGGAAGAAGCGGATTCCTCCGCTTCGCTGCGGAATGACAACCAGAGGGGCAACGGCAAGGGCAACG
>JAJZHR010000259.1 GCA_021810815.1 Acidobacteriota bacterium
CGCTCGACCGACGGCGGTGGTGGCGTCCAACGACCTGACGGCGATTGGAGCGATGGGTGCGATTACGCAGTTTGGCCTGCGTGTGCCGCAGGACATCTCCGTGATTGGATTTGACGATATTCAACTGAGCGCCTTCACGATGCCTCCGCTGACGACTATCAGCCTGTCGCGGGCGGAGATTGCGAATGCTGCGTTTCGTGCGCTGCTGCATGCACGCAACGACGATGATGCGACCAAGCCGGTTGAAGGCGACGAGCATCTGGTTCACCCGGAGTTTGTGCTGCGTCAATCGACGGGCCCTGCTCCTCGCTGAACGGTACTAGAAGAGAGGAAAACCATGCGACTTCAACGCTGCCTGACACGAGCTGTACTGGGTTTCGGTATTACGCTGCTATTCGGCTTCGGCAGGATGCAGGCCGAGAGTTCGGAGACGATTCATTTCGATGCGGCGCGCAAGGTGTTCCGGATAGATTCTGCCGGGGCGACTTATGCGTTCGGGATCAACGACGCCGGACAGTTGCAGTCGCTCTACTGGGGCGAGCGGATTGGGCTGGACGATCATCTGGCGGCAGCGCACACCATGGCTGGCATTGCCTCGTTTGATGGGGCGGAGACGACGACCCCGAACGAGTACGCAGGCTGGGGCGGGGGGCTGTACGTGGAGCCAGCGTTGAAAGCCAGCTTTGCGGATGGCAATCGCGATGTGGTGTTGACCTATGTCTCGCACAGCATTCGAGGGAATGAGCTGACCGTTCGGATGAAGGATGTCTCGCTGGCTCTGACGGTGGACCTGCACTACACGGTCAACCCCGGAACCGGGATTGTCGGGCGCTCTGCCGTTATCACGAATGACACGAACACGCCGATCACGATTGAGCAGGCGGCAGCGGCAACCTGGAACCTGCCGCATGGCACCGACTACTCGCTGCGTTATCTCACCGGCCGATGGGCAGGCGAGTGGAATCTGCAGAAGCAGAACATACTGCCGGGCATGACGGTGCTGGAGAGTCGCCGCGGCTCGACCGGACACCAGAACAATCCTTGGTTTGCGATCGAGCGCGGCGAGCAGGCCGACGAAGAGAGCGGCGACGTCTGGTTTGGTGCGCTGGCGTGGAGCGGATCGTGGCGGATTACGGTCGAGCAGGATCAGCTGCAGCAGATTCGTATCACTGGCGGTTACAATTCTTTCGATTTCAGTTACAAGCTGCTTCCGGGCAAGCAGTTGCAGACGCCGATTTTTTATGGGGGCTACTCGCACCATGGGATTGGTGAGGCCTCCCGGATGCTGCATCGCTTTGAACTAAGCAGCATTCTTCCGCAAGCGCCTATGCCGAAGCCGCGTCCGGTGGTCTACAACTCGTGGGAGGCAACGGAGTTTGCCGTCACGGAAGCTGGGCAGGAGTCGTTGGCCGAGAAGGCTGCGTCGATTGGGGTGGAGCGCTTTGTGATGGACGATGGCTGGTTTGGCCAACGCAAGGACGACCACGCCGGTCTGGGCGACTGGTATGTGAATCAGCAGAAGTTTCCGAACGGGCTGAAGCCGCTGATCGATAAAGTCCACTCGCTGGGGATGGACTTTGGTCTGTGGGTGGAGCCGGAGATGGTAAATCCCGACAGTGATCTGTACCGGAAACATCCGGACTGGGTACTGAACTTTACAGGTCGGCCTCGGAGTGAAGCGCGCAACCAGCTGGTGCTGAACCTTGCGCGAAAGGATGTTCGTGAGTACGTGTTTTCGTTTCTGGACGACCTGCTGAGCCATAATCAGATCGCGTTTCTAAAGTGGGACTACAACCGCAACTGGTCGGAGCCGGGCTGGCCAGCGGTGGCGCCGGATGAACAAAACGCCGTCTACATCGAGTACGTCAATAACCTGTATGGCATTCTGCGCGAGTTGCGTGCGAAGCATCCGCAGGTGGAGATTGAATCCTGCTCCGGCGGTGGTGGGCGCGTCGATCTTGGCATTCTGGGCCTGACCGATGAGGTGTGGCCCTCCGACAACACGGATCCCTTTGACCGCTTGCGGATTCAGGACGGCTTCACCTATGCGTACACGCCCGGGGTGATGATGGCGTGGGTGACCGACTCTCCGAACTGGGTGAATGAGCGCACGACGTCAGTGGCGTACCGCTTCCTCTCATCGATGCAGGGATCGCTGGGGATTGGGGCGAATCTGGACAAGTGGCAGCCTGCGGACTTTGCTACGGCCAAGGAGATGATCGCGGCCTACAAGCAGGTGCGGGAGACGGTTCAGCACGGCTCGCTGTATCGGCTGATCTCGCCGCGGGATGGCAGTGAGGCTTCCGTGACCGAGTCGGTAGCGCTGGACCGGTCGCAGGCGGTGCTGTTCACGTTTCTGCACTCCAGCCAGATGGGCTATCCCTTTCCGCGAGTATTTCTTCGTGGACTGGATCCGCAGCAGCGGTACAGGATCTCTGCGATCCACGGAGCGATGGCCAAGGATACTCCTGTAGAGGCCAGTGGCAGCTACTGGATGGCACACGGTGTGGACGTGGCGATGCGCGGCGATATGCAGGCTGCGGCGTTCCGTTTCGATAGCAGCTCAAACACGAATCCCAGCCGCTAGGGCTGGGATTCGTGAATTTGTAGCTGAATTCGTTACGATTTAGTTTAGACGGTCTCCGGTGCGGCGGCAGTGAGGCGGAACTCGACCGTCTGCGAACCGAGCCGCGGATGCTTTGCGGTGAGGCGGACGGTTCCAGGCTGCTCCTTGGCGCGAATCCACACGGCACCTGTTCCCCCGATCAACGAGAATGGGTTATCTCCGATGAGGTCGGCTGGGCCTTCGAGGGTGAAGACGATGGGATCGTCTGCGTAGGTCCGCATCGCACCAAACTCGTCGGTGACGCGCATGACGACGCGGGTGGTGTCGGCGCCATCGGCGATCAGGCTGGAGTCATCCGGCAGCAGAACAAACTTGCGATCGATGCCGGCACCGGAGAGCGACTTGGAGATGACCTGCTGGCCCTTGAGATAGCCATCGATGCGCAGGTCGCCCCACGGAAACTGAAACTGTTTGAGATCAATCGACTTCATATCGAGAACGAAGGGAGGGTAGGTGAGGTGATTGAACTCGGTGCGCTCCGGATCGATCTCCGCGGCCAGTTTCCAGGGATTGCTCTCCAGGCTCTGCTCGCGGACGTAGAACTTGAGGTGGTCGCAGTTGGAGCAGACGACCGCCTTGGTAAAGCCGACGGACTCGTCGCCACGGGCCCAGTGGAAGGCGGGTTCGAGTACGATCTCCTCCGCGGGATCGCACTGTGATTTGTAGAAGCCCGCAGCGGGCTTGTTCTCGCGGAAGATATCGGTGACGCCGTGGTAGCAGATGCGATCGCCTGAGCCAAAGTTGGCGTGGGTGTTGTAGTCGAACGCGCACCAACCGATGCCGCCAGCGTACTGTGGGTCGGATGCAAGTTGATTGTGGATACGGGCGTGACGCAGGGTGTGCTCGCGCTGGCGCTCATCGTCATCGGTGGTCTTGGTGGGGAAGGTGTGGCCGACGAACTCTGTGTTGAGGTAGCGGGGATGATTGGGCTTTTTGAGCGGGAAGCCGAAGTCGTTCATGGTGAAGACATCTTCGAGAAACTCCGACTCCTGGAAGTAGCGGATGCCGCCGGTCTGACGGGTGGTATCGAGCGCGTGTGCCAGAGCATTGGTACGGACATAGAAGCTGTGATCGTCGCGCGGCTCATTGATACGCACGCCCCAGAGGATGATGGAGGGATGGTTCCAGTCGCGGCGAATCATGCGGCCGACGTTGTCGATGGCGATGAGCTTCCAGGGCTCCGGCCCGATGTGTTGCCAGCCTGGGATCTCTTCGAGTACCAGCAGGCCCATCTCGTCGCAGGCGTCGAGGAAGTGGCGCGACTGGGGGTAGTGCGAGGTGCGGACGATGTTGCAGTGCAGTCCCTTGCGCAGGATTTCGGCATCCTTGCGCTGGACACGCGCGGGCATGGCCTGACCAACGAAGGGGAAGGTCTGATGGCGATCAAGGCCGCGGAGCTTCACTACTTTTCCGTTGAGCGAGAAGCCGTGATCGGTAAAGGTGGCCTCGCGGAAGCCGATGCGGCGTGTGTCCTCATCGATCAGCTTACCGCCCTGAAGCAGGCGTACATGCACGGTGTAGAGATGGGGCGCGTCGAGATCCCAGAGCTTGATCTCTCCGAGTCCGGACAAGGAGATGGTGTGGCGTGCGGGATCCGTCACGGTCTCGGTGCTGGCATAGGCAGGGGCGTTGGTCTCCGGATCGGCCGCGGCGTTGGGGTCGGCTGCGTCGGCGAGTTTGGCTGCGCTGCTGGCCTTGGCGACGACGCGGTCGCCGTCGAGCAGTTCCACTTCCAGGGTGAGGGCTCCACCGGCAGTTGAATGTCCTGCGAGGAAGCAATCGACATCGACCGATGGAGTACTGCTCAAAACGTTTTTGGGCCGAGCGAAGATGTTGTCGATGTAGTTGGGTGCGACGATACGCAGGGAGACCTCGCGATAGATTCCGCCGAAGGTCATGTAGTCGATCTCGTAGCCGTAGGGCGGGATGTCGGCGCGTTCGGTGGAGTCGAGTTGAACGACAAGAACGTTTTCGCCATCCTGCTTGAGGTGGGGCGTGAGTTCGAATGAGAACGGCGTGAAGCCGCCTTTGTACTCGCCAAGTGGGA
>JAJZHR010000260.1 GCA_021810815.1 Acidobacteriota bacterium
GCCGGGCTGCAAGAGCTATGCGCCCGTGGGTGGCCAGACCCGTGCGCACTGGCTCAACAACAACCAGAACTGCTGGACCGATCGGAGCACATGGGAGCCGCAAACGACGCCGCCCCACATTGGATTTCTGCGCAATCCGTCGTTCTTGCTATGGAGCGCGGCGTTTCACAAAGACTTCCCGCTTAAGCGCGAAGGGATGTTTGTTCAATTCCGCCTGGAGGCTCTGAACGCCGCCAATCACCCCAACTGGGGGGCGCCCAGCACAAACAACGACAAGGTGCCTGCCTACTCGCCCAGCACAAGCTGGACGGGATTTGGTACCCTGCCCACATCGCAGGAAAACACACCGCGCTCTATGCTGGCTTCCCTGAAGATCGTCTTCTAAGAGGATGAAAGCTGACCACTGCGGAACGAGGGTCTATCCTGTCCTCGTTCCACATGCTTCCCAGCGCGGACGCATGGAAATCCGGATCAGACGCTCGCGGTGGGCATCTTCCGCAAGAACTGGAGGCGACTGCCATTGTCGCCATCCAGGAAACTGTCCTCTTCGTCCCCGCTTGCTCGCTGCCAATAACCCTGTGTCATGCTTCCTCCTATGGGGGGACGAGTTGCCATTGTTCAGGCAACGGCTACAGATGGAACGCAATTGTTCCTTTCTATAGGCGCTGGCTCTGGCTTGTTGAAGTTATTGCTTGTATTGGTATCGCCATGGCCGCATGCACAGAAGCAGCACGCATCGCGAGCAAGAAAAGCAGAAGATCGGCCGTGGCGGCTGTCCATGAAGTGCAGGCGCTGAGCCTGCTGAACTTGAACCGCGATTCGCAAACAGAAAGCAGCAAAGCCAGGAGAGAATATGGATACGCGCAACACCGAGCCACGGAGAAGCCATCGCTTCGTGACGCCCCGGAGGCGCATTTTTTCAGACGGTTCAGCGCCAGCAGCAGGCGCAACGCGTTCTGCATTTCTGCTGTCCAGCCTGAGACGCCACGGCATGAACCTGATCCTGGCGCTCACTCTTCTGGTCTATTGCGCACTGCCCTGCAGGGCGGTGCAAAGGTATCAGTACGCCTTCCAGAACCCTGATCTCCCCACGGAGCAGCGCATCACCGATCTTCTTTCGCGCATGACGCTGCAGGAAAAGGTCGACATGCTCAGCGACGAAGCGCTTTCCAGGGGAATGGCGTCGCAGCCCGATGTTCCGCGCCTGGGCGTGGTGGGGACGGGCCACGTGGAGGGGCTGCATGGGCTGTCACAGGGCGGTCCGGGCGGATGGCAGGGGCCGGGCAAGGTGGCCATTCCCGCAACCCAGTTTCCACAGGCGCGCGGGCTGGGCCAGATGTGGGATCCGGCGCTCCTGGAGAAGGTGGCGGGTGTGGAGGGCTTTGAGGCCCGCTATGTCGTCGGCCGCTATCATCGCGGAGGCCTGATTGTGCGCGCTCCGAATGCAGATCTTGCCCGCGATCCGCGCTGGGGACGGGGCGAGGAATCGTATGGCGAGGATCCGTACCAGACAGGAACCATGGCCGTGGCCTACGTCAAGGGCTTGCAGGGCGACAATCCCCGCTACTGGCTCTCGGCGGCGCTGATGAAGCATTTCCTGGCCAACAGCAACGAGGACAACCGGACAAGCGGTTCCTCGAACTTCGATGAGCGGCTCTTCCGCGAGTACTATTCGGTGCCGTTCCGCATGGGCATCGAGGAGGGGCACGCGGGCGGTTTTATGACCGCCTACAATGCCTGGAACGGGATACCCATGGCGGTGCAGCCGGTTTTGAAGAGTGTGGTGATGAAGGAGTGGGGCTTCAACGGCATCATCTGCACGGATGGCGGAGCGCTGACCATGCTGGTGACGCAGCACCACTACTACAAGACGCTTCCCGAAGCAGCCGCGGGAGCGATCCACGCAGGGGTCAACGAGTTCATCGATAACTATAAGAAGACCACGCAGGCCACCAGCGACGCGGTCGAGAAGGGCTTGGTCAGCGAGGCAGACATCGATGCGGATTTGCGCGGCCTGCTGCGGGTGATGATTCGGCTGGGCATGCTGGATCCGGCCAGCCGCGTGCCTTATTCCAGCATCGGTATCAGCGATTTTGACCCCGCCAGGGGCGATCCCTGGGACTGGCCCGAGCACAAAGCGCTGGCCCGCAAAGCCACCGACGAATCCATTGTGCTGCTGAAAAACGAAGGGCAGACACTGCCGCTGGACGCAGCGAAACTGAAGTCGATTGCGGTGATCGGCCCTGACGCGGGCAAGGTGATCGAGGACCTGTATGGCGGAATGCCGCCCTATGCCATCAGCCCGCTCGAAGGTATCCGCAGGCGCGAGGGTGCGGGCGTTGCCGTGAAGTACGCGACGGGAAATGATCTCAGCCAGGCCGCCGATCTTGCCCGCCATTCCGACGTGGCCATTGTCATTATCGGCAACGATCCGACATGCGGCGGGGTGGGCTGGCAGCATTGCGCTCTGCCCAGTGAGGGGCACGAGGCCCAGGACCGCACTTCGCTCACCCTCGAGCAGGAGAAGATTGCCAAGGCGGTGTTTGCCGCGAATCCACGCACGGTGGTGGTGCTCAATGCAAGCTTTCCCTACACAACCACCTGGTCCCAGGCCCATATTCCGGCGATTCTGGAGATGACGCACAGCAGCCAGGAGGAAGGAACCGGCCTGGCGGATGTTCTGTTTGGCGATTACAATCCCGCCGGGCGCCTGACAGAGACCTGGGTTGCCTCCATGGATCAGCTTCCTCCCATGAAGGACTACGACATCCGGCACGGGCGCACGTACATGTATCTGCGCCAGAAGCCGCTGTACGCCTTCGGCTATGGCCTGAGTTACACCACATTTGCATACTCGAAGCTGAGCGTTACGTCGTCACGCCTGTCTCAAGACAAGCAGATTGACATCAGCCTGCAAGTGGCCAATACCGGCCAGCGTTCCGGCGACGAAGTGGTGCAGATGTATGTGAGGCATATAGGATCCAAAGTGTCCCGGCCTCAGTTGGAGTTGAAAGGCTTCAAGAGGGTGTATGTGCCAGTTGGCCAGGTGAGAGAAGTTGAAATGCCCCTGAGCGCGAAGTCGCTGATGTATTGGAATGTCGCTCAGCAAAAGTGGTCTCTCGAAAACGACAATGTCGAAATCATGATCGGAAGCTCTTCTGCTGATATCAAATTAGCCAAGGAGATAAGCATTCAATAGTAGATAAGAGAAATATCCGGCGGCAGTTATGCCGGAGACGCAGGGGTGAGTGACGCTGAAGCAGCAGAGCTTGTCATCGCAGGTGGTGATCGAGAAGTATGGCTGCAAGAGCCGTCGGGAGCAGTTTCTGGACGAGATGGAGCAGGTGGCTCCCTGGTCTAGGCTGCAGGCTCTGGTGCTCCGCATTACGCGAAGGCGGCAACAGCCGGCAGCCTGAAAACACAGTAGGCACGCTGCATGCTCACACTCACTGCAAGGCGACGAGTGAAATCGAAGCGATCCGCACGCGGTTGACCTCTCCGTTCATATTGATGTCTTGCGGCAAGAAGCGGAGCTCAAAGCGATGCATGCCTGCGTGAAGCTGGGTCAATTGGCTGTTACTCATTCCCCAATCATCCCAGGCGCCTGTGCCGCGTTGCGGAAACACGACTGGCCCAACTTCTCTTCCATCGATAAAGAGTGTCCTGATCGCACATTTGTTGTCGGTGCTAATTGGCCCACTCCCGTTGGCATACCGGAAAGTCAAACTGTACCGTCCGCTCCGGGTAATTTCTCCGTTAACTAACAGTCCCGTCTCGCCAGACTGCTCCAGGGTAGCAAAGGGCTCGGTTTGGTCAGAGCCTGCTGTCACTACCGGAACCGTAATGGTCTTGCCGCCAAGCGCCGCAGGTTCGCTCAGGAACGAGGCCACTCCAGAACTATCTACAGCTGCGACCTGATATTGCGCTAATCCATTGCTGTCTGGTGTGGCAAAAGAGGTGCTTGTCGTCGTGGCAATAAGACCGCCATCGCGATAGACCTGATACTTCGCAGCTCCCTCCACTGCTTTCCATATCAGCGTCTTATCTTTAAGCTGAGGTCCAGGTGTCTCTGGAGCGGTTGTGCTCTTCACCAAATGCAGCACACCTGATCGCAGCGGCTGATCCGCCAGTTCAATGACGACCCTATGCTTGCCGATGAGCGTTGCCGGAATCACTGGGGACGAGGAATTTCCATCAATGGTGACGCTCCGGATCTTGCTTCCAAAGCCTCTCACCTTGATCGAAAGTATTGCCGCACGATAATGGAAGTTGGTCAACGTACGCGTGCCATCTAATGCCTCCGGTACTACTGGATGCAGATGTAGCCCATCGACGGCGAACTCCATTCCAAAGAGGACGCGGTAGTTCATGGCAAGATTGCCGGCGACACTCCAGAGCTGGCGGTCGGAGTTGATCACGGTGCCGGCTGCATCCCCTGTGTCCGAGACGAAGTTCTCCTTATTTGTCATGAACAGAGCAGACGCGCGATAGATGGATGCAAGCCCATAGAGCAGAGCATCTCCATCCTCGCGCTTTGCCACCGCGAGATTCCAGAACGCCTGCACAAACGGCCAGACAGAGCGGTTATGATATGGGGGAATGCTCGGCGTCTCGGGGAAGACAGTGGGAAGGCCATACTCCATCAGCGGCTGCGAACGGATAATTT
>JAJZHR010000261.1 GCA_021810815.1 Acidobacteriota bacterium
GAAGGCGGGCGACTACGCCAATGTGCGGACGAATGAGCGCGCAAGCAGCAAAGCCCACGAAAGAGCGCACGAAAGGGCGAATGCGCCGATCGCAATTGTTCCCGATCTCTTTCCGGAGCAGTGGGAGCAGATGCCGCCGTCGCCTGCGGATGCCCATTCCTCCTCCGCCTCGTCGCTGGAGTTTTGGTCGGGTGCTGCGGTTGCTCCGGAACGGGAAATCACCATCTCCGATGAGGAAGTGGACGAGTGGCTGGCTGAGCACGAGGAGGTGTTCGCCGGGCCAGCTCCTGCGCCCGTCCCCCTGCCCACGAATCTGATTGAGTTTCCCCGCCAACTGGTCGCTCCGCGCAAAGCGCGTCCCCGGCTGGCGGAAGGCCCCCTGCGCGAAGACTCCGACGCAGCTCCAGAGAACGCCCAGCTCCGCATTTTCGAGGTGGAGGCGGCAATCATTGCCACCGCACCCCCGGAGACGGGGCTAGCTGCCGCTGCCGAGTGGGCCTCGATTCGCCTGGATGAGCCGGAGCCTGCGTTTCTGCCGGTGTACGAGGCCGAGCAGCCGGAGCCTGCGTCCTATCTTCTGGCAAACCACGCGCCGCAGCCGGCGCCGCTGAAGAAGCGCCTGCTCTCCGGACTGGTGGACGCGTGCCTGATCGGCGTCGGATTTGCCGCCTTCGCTGCAGCCTTCCTCGCCACCACAACGCATCCGCCCTCCAGGGTGCTCGCCCTGGCCGCCAGCGGAGTCGTCCTTTTCGCCATCGCCGTCATGTACTTCCTGCTGTTCTTCTCCCTCGCGGAATCAACGCCTGGGATGCGGCAGGCGAGAATCGCTCTCTGCACCTTCCAAGACGAGAACCCAACCCGCGCTGCCATGCGGCGCAGAGTGGCGGCGATGCTTCTGTCGGCGCTTCCTCTGGGCCTGGGATATCTATGGGCATGGCTGGACGGCGACCGCCTGGGATGGCATGACCGGCTGACACGGATGTATCAGCGGAGCTACTAGCCAGACTTCTCTTGACGGATGCTTTTCAGGGACACGGCTTTCAGAGCCTGTCCGGAGCGCAGCGAAAGGATGCCGCAAGTCGCCCTGTACTCCTCAAAGCGGCTTTTCAGGCTCTGGAGGCGCGGCTTTTCGTTCCTTGAGGGGACTGCTGAGGGCTGGACGACACATCCGCCGCGCTCTTCAGTTGCAAGCAGCTCTTGCGCAAAGGCGTTTGACATTGCCAGTTACCAAAGAAACACAGAGTTGGGCCTATAAGCGATGATCGCCGGAAAACCATAACTCGGATTACAGCATCTGAACCTATGTGCATACCTATGCCAAGCGAGGCGACCATGCGTATCGATATTTCCTACAGAGCTTTCGATGCTAAACCTGTCCGCTTGCAGCTCGTCGCAAAGCAAGCTGTGCTTCCCGAAACCCTATCCCATCCGCAAGCCGCATCCAGGCGGGGAGTGTCTTCCGCATTGCCGCGTCACGAGGGTGCTTTCGCAGCGGAGCAGCGTCTTCCCTGCGAGCGTGAAGATGCCCATCTCAACGGATTGCGGCGTTCCCTGCAGCGCCGCGTGATGGGGTTGAATTTCCCGAAGCCGGAACTCGAAGATGTGATCGAGTCGCGAATCGCGTAGCAGCGCACACACTGGCTCTCTGCGGGGAGCCAGCCGCAATTCCGCTCACGATTTCACCGGGAATAGAGATTGGCGCTATTGGTGTTGAGCGTTCGCAGGCGGAGCATGTTTCTCTGCGCGCGGCGTGATGCGCGTGGCCTCAAAATTGATGACCTTCCACACTCCCGCCCTGCGCAGATAAACGCGCGTGTAGCGGAAGGTTCCGTTCACCGGCGCCCCATCAGAGGTCATATCCAGTTCTGCCTTTGAGGTCACCACGGCGGTGTCCCCGTGAATGGATGCCTTCATCTCGCTCAAGTCCAGGCGCTTGAATTGGATCGCGTGGGTCTGGATCGCGTCGAGCGCCTCTTCCTTGGTCTGCACCGTGCCATTTGCGGTGATGCCGATGAAGTCGTCCGACAGCAGGCGATCCATCGTCTGAACGTCGCCGTGCAGCGCCGCATCTCTCCACTGCAATTCCAGCGCCTGCACCTGCTTCTGGTAGAAGTGCTTCATGCTGCGATGGGGAGCGAAGGCGAGGGCAGCTCCGCAGCACAGGAACACGCTTAGGAAAAGCAGCGCGGAGCAGGAGATATCCCGTTGCCGCCGTGCGCGGAGGCATCTGGAGGTTGCCACTCGAAATGTGTCGCAATATGCCATGGACGTACCGGATGTTAGACCGGCCAGGCGCGCAAGTCAAAACAAGATCCGATGAAGAGCGCGTCGCTCCTTGCGCGAACCTCTTTCAGAGTACATCCGTGAGGTTTTCAATCGAGCGCTCTCGCATGAGCTGATACAGGCCTCCGACAGCGTGGCGTTTGAAGTGCTCGGTCTCGCGATGCGCCTGCGCCGCTGCCTGGTCGCGGTATTGCTCGTAGATGAGAACCGTGTCCGCGTCGCTTTCCAGAAAATGGGGAACGTAGCTGACGCAGCCCGGTTCCTGGCGCGAGGCCGTGGCAAGCTCGCGCAGAATCTCGCGCACCTGTGGATGATCCTCGGGAGCGAACCTCATGCGGACGATGAAACTGACCATGATCGTGCCTCAAAAAACATTGGATGCAGGAGGACCTGCGCTAAGAAGAAAGGGCAGCGTCGAAGCCTGGCAGCAGCATGGTCTGGTCGCGGTCGGGTCCGGTGGAGACCATTCCCACCTTCGCTCCGGACTCCTTCTCCAGGAATGCCAGATAGTCCTGCGCGGCCTGCGGCAGCTTGCTGAACTCGGTGATCCCCTCGGTAGGCTCGGACCATCCCTTCAGCTTGGTGTAGACCGGCTGCAGGGACTCCAGCCCGCGGACGTCGGCCGGAATCGTGTCGATGGCCTTGCCGCCCAGCTTGTATCCCGTGCAGATGGGAATCTCCGCCAGGCCGTCGAGCACATCCATCTTGGTCACCACCAGCCACTCGGTCCCGTTGATCTCGTTGGAATAGCGCAGCAGCGGCAGGTCGAGCCATCCGCAGCGGCGCGGGCGGCCGGTTACGGCTCCGTACTCCTGACCGCGCGCACGCAGCAGATCCGCGGAGGAATCCTGTATCTCGGTGGGGAACGGGCCTTCTCCGACGCGTGTGACGTACGCCTTGGTGACGCCGATGACGGTGCCGATCCGGGTGGGGCCAACGCCGGTTCCGGTCACAGCGCCGCCAGCCGTGGCCGATGACGAGGTGACGAACGGATAGGTCCCGTGGTCGATGTCCAGCAGCGTTCCCTGCGCTCCCTCGAACATCACGTGCTCGCCGTCGCGGATGGCGTTGTTCAGCAGCGCAGACGTGTCCGTCACATAGGGAGCGATCTGCTCCGCTGCGCGCGCGTACTCCTCATACATGCTCTTGGGGTCGAGCGGTTCGGTGCCGAAGAGGGCGTGGGCAATGGTGTTCTTCTCGTGGCAGGCGTTCTCGATATGGGTGCGCAGCAGGGCGGAGTTCAGCAGATCCACCACGCGCAGGCCGCTGCGGTGCATCTTGTCCTCGTACGCCGGCCCGATGCCGCGGCTGGTGGTTCCGATCTTGGTGCGTCCGGGAGCGTTCTCCGCCGCCAGCTCGATCATGCGGTGGTAGGGAAGGATGACCTGGGCGCGGTTGGAGACGAAAAGCTGCCCGTTCGGCCCTCCCTCGATGGCAAGACCTGCGTCCTTCAGCCGCTGCACCTCGCTCAGGAAAGCCATGGGGTCCAGCACGACGCCGTTGCCGATGACGCCGCGGCAGTCCGGCCGCAGAACGCCGCAGGGAATCAGCTGGAGCACGAACTTCCGCCCCTTGATAATGACGGTGTGGCCCGCATTGTGGCCGCCGGCGTAGCGCGCGACTACGGAAAAGCGCTCCGAGAGCACATCGACAATCTTGCCCTTGCCTTCATCGCCCCACTGGGCTCCCAATACGACGGCTGTCTTCTTCTTCGCGGCGTTGCTCAAGGCGGGTCTCTTCTCCGGTGCGGGAAAATCGCGGTGCAATGCGGGTTGGTTGTGGGTTTTCTCGGCGCAAAGGATGCTGGCGGCTGAGAAGGAAGCAGCACTGGGACCCAGGGATCTCCAGGGATCTCCTTAAGAACTCCAGGGAGCCCCCAATTCACCATCATATACTGGCCCGCAGGAGATACTGGATTCGTTATGCCCGAGCTGCCCGAGGTCGAAACGATTGCGAACGGTGTTCACGAGCGCGTGCACGGCGACTGGATCGACTCGGTCTGGCTGGGCAGCAAGCCCGAGCCGCTGAAGTCGCCGCCGGACCTGATTGCGCAAACCCTGACCGGAAGCCGCATCGAAAGGGTGCATCGCGTGGGGAAGACCATCGTCTTCGACCTTCTGAAGCCAGCCTCCGACGTAATCCCCGACCCCTGTTCCCTGATCCCTGTTCAGTTTCTTGTCCACCTGGGTATGACCGGGAGGCTGCTGGTCTCGCACGCCGACGTTCCCGTGCCGCCGCATACGCATTGGATCGGCCGCCTTCGCTCCGGGCGGGAGTTGCGCTTTGTCGACGCCCGCAGATTCGGACGCCTGTCCGTCGTACTGCCATCTGATCGCTTGGCGCGCCCCTCTGCTGGTGGGGGGAACCCCTCTGATCGCGCT
>JAJZHR010000262.1 GCA_021810815.1 Acidobacteriota bacterium
AGTCACCAACGAGTGGACCAACCGAATCATCGGCGATCGGCTGCTGCCTCCGGAGAAGAGAGTGTTGGCCCCGGTCGGCAATCCGATGGGCGGCCCAGCGCGACCGGCGCAGCCACGGAGAGTCCCGCCTCCCGGCCCGATCCGAGGGTTTTCCATGGTGCCTCAGGCTCCGCTCGAATCCGGCCTCATAGGGCCAGTCACTGTAATCTCGTCTGTGCCCCGATAAAGCACGCCAGCAAGCTGTGGAGCCCAGCGCCCGCAGAAGGCGCAATGCAGGCTTGCTCCTCAACTCTTTCGTTGAGGAGCAGGCCTTGGTAGTTGAGGCGCAGGCCCTCTGCTTCCCTACATCAATTCCTCGACGAAGGCTTTGGCGACATCCGCAGGGATGCGATGGCCCTGGTTCACGAGCGGCCCGCTCTTCAGAACCGGGTCCGCTTCGTGCAGCGTGGGCAGGTCGTTCCTCTCGAAGAATCTTCCGATCGGAATCTCGTCGCCCCACATCAGCGACTTCTCCATCGCCGCCACCCAGTCCGTGGGATCGTACGCAGGATTGTCCTCAAGCTTTTTCACCCTCGGCCGAAACCACTGGAAGGTGTTGTCGCGGTTGTAGGTCACGCAGGGGCTGAACACGTCGATAAAGGAGAAGCCCTTGTGCTCGATGCCGCGCTTGATCAGCTCGGTAAGGTGCTTCTGATCGCCGCTGAATCCGCGCGCCACAAACGTCGCACCCGCAGCCAGCGCAAGGGAGATAGGGTTGAGCGGCGACTCGATGTTTCCGAACGGCATGCTCTTCGTCTTCATCCCCAGCCGGCTGGTGGGCGACGTCTGCCCCGTCGTCAGCCCATAGATCTGGTTGTCCATCACCAAATAAAGCAGATCGATGTTGCGCCGCGTCGCATGAACGAAGTGCCCGCAGCCAATGCCGAAGCCGTCGCCGTCGCCGCCCGTCACCAGCACGGTCATCGCGTGGTTGGCAAGCTTCATTCCCGTGGCCACAGGCAAAGACCGCCCATGCAGCGTGTGCATGCCATACGTGTCGATGAAGCCCGGAAAGTTGGACGAGCAGCCGATGCCGCTGATGGTGGCCACCTGATGCTTCGGAATCTGCAACTCGACCAGCGCCTTCTGCACGGCAGCGAGCACGCCAAAATCGCCGCAACCAGGACACCAGTCGGGATCGACCTTTCCCTTGAAGTCAGCCATCGCCACCGTGGTTGGAATCACTACGTCAGTCGCCATTGTCGGTTCTCCCTGAAAGCAAACTTGGTTTCTGCGCCGCGCCCTTGCAGATCAGCCCTCACACCCTCGTATCCAGGGAATCTCTGATCCAGTCGGGCTTTGAAGGGCATGGACTTCAGCCCACCCAGAACTGCTGCATACTCGGCGCATCTCCAGCCGCCGAGGGACTGCATCTATGCCTGGTCGGATTTCCTCTAAACCATGATTTCGTGCGCTGGCACGGAGAGGTTCGTCTTCCCCGCAAGCTGCTCCCGCACCGCATCCACAATATGGTGCGGCAGGAACGGCTCCCCATCGTATTTCCGAATGTGGCCGTTGGGCACAAAACTCGTTTCGCTGCGCAGATAGCGCGCGAACTGGCCGCTGTAGTTGTTCTCGACGATGATGGTATGCCGCGCTCCTTGCAGCAACTCCAGAATCGCGTCTCCATGCAGTGGAACCAGCCACCGTATCGGAAGGTGATTGACGGAGATGCCCTCGTCCCGCAGCAGTTCGCAGGCCTCGTCGATCACTCCATAGGTCGATCCCCACCCGATCAGCGTCACCTCTGCCTTGGCCGGCCCAAGAAGCTGCGGCGGCGGAACCGACGCAGCGATGCCGTCCACCTTGCGCATCCGCTTTTCCATCATGGCGCGCCGCTTGGAGGAGTTGGTGTACATGTCGCTGATCAGCACGCCATCTTCATCGTGCTCGTCGCTCGACACCACATGCGTGAAGCCCGGAATGCCCGGAATCACGCGCGGAGAAACTCCGCTCTCGGTGATCTTGTACCTCTTGTAAGGCTCATGCTCGCCAGACCCATTCGACGTAATCAGCTCCCCGCGATCCACAGCGGGATTGAAGTCCAGTTCCTTCGGATCGACGCTCAGCCTTCCCTCGGAGAGCAGCAGATCGCACAGCACGATTCCCGGACACTGGAAGCGGTCGGTGATGTTGAAGATCTCAGGCATCATCTTGAAGCAGTCGGCGATGTCCAGCGGCGCTCCAATCACCCTCGGATAATCCCCAAACGCAGCTCCCAGCATCTGCCACAGGTCGCCCTGCTCCGTCTTGGTCGGCACACCGGTCGACGGGCCCGCCCGCTGGCAATCGATCACCACTACCGGAATCTCCGCCTGCGCCGAAAGTCCAAGCCCCTCGCTCATCAGCGCGAAGCCGCCGCCCGAGGTGGCGCACATGGCGCGAACACCCGCATGCGCTGCTCCAATCGCCATATTGATGACGCCGATCTCGTCCTCCACCTGGCGCACCATGATCTCCGCCGTGCGCGCGTGCTCCGCCATCCAGTGCAGTACGCCCGTCGCCGGGCTCATCGGGTATGCGGAGTAGAACTTCACCCCCGCCGCAGCCCCTCCCATCGCCATCGCCGCATTCCCGCTCAGCACGGCATAGCGCGCATCCGTCATCGGTAGCGGCCATGCGAAGGGCTTGAAGGCTTCAGCTGCGTAGTCGTAGCCAGCGCGCGCCAGGCTGATGTTCTCGTCGATCACCGCCTGCTCCTTCTTGCGGAACTGCTCGGCCAGCACGCTCTCCAGGGCTGCGAATCCAACGCCCATCATGCTCAGGCCAGCGCCGATCGCCAGCGTGTTTTGCGCCACCTTGTTCCGGGTGATGTCCGCCAGCTTCGAGACCGGAATCGGGCACATCTGCACCCCCGGAGCAGGCGCGCCCGGCTGAATCAGGTCCGCGTTGTACAGGCACGCGCCGCCAGCCGACAGCAGCCGCAGGTGGCGATCCATCGTGTCCTGGTTGAGCGGAATCAGCAGGTCGATCCGTCCGTCCGTATTCGCGATCTTGTCCGGGCCGGTGCGAATCGTCAGAAAGGTGTGGCCGCCGCGGATGATGGATTGATAAGCGTTGTAGGCGTTCAGATGCAGCCCGCGGCGGCTGAAGATCTTCGCAAATATATCGCCGGGCGTAGCCACACCCTGACCAGCCGCGCCTCCGATACCAACGCTGAACGACTGCCTCATAGACATCTCCCTCAACCAGCCCATGGATTTTCAAGACCCCGGCGCCAGCAAACCGTCGGGCGGACAGATTCTACGGCGCATACCAAACATAGGCAAGTGCCAGCAGGAATGCGCAGCCGCACGCGTCAAGACCCCCAAATCTCTGGGAGAAGCTGTCTGAAAAGGGCTAACTGAAGAGCGGGCAACGGCAAGCGTCCGGTTTTCGCTGCCAACTGCAAACCTGGTTGCGGACGCATCAGGAAACCGTCGGGGAGACGGTCGAGCTTGAGAGCGAGCCTGGGGCTCTACCCCTGTAAGCAGTTGATTCTAAAGTATGGCGGAGAGGGAGGGATTCGAACCCCCGATAGCCTTGCGACTATGTCTGATTTCGAGTCAGGTGCATTCAACCGGGCTCTGCCACCTCTCCGACTCTTGGGAAGACCTTCCTCAGTCTACTGGCGGAGGGACATTCGTTGCAATGCCGTGCCATGCCTGGAAACACCCGCTCCTGCCGCCCATGCCTGGCGCCGCTGCCCAAGGGCACCGTTCCGCATCCGCGCGACCAGCTAGGCTCCTTCCGCTTCTCCCTCCATGAAGCTCCGCCCATGCGCCTCTGGCCCAAACCATAGGCTGAGTACCAGCAGCACCAGCACGCACACCTCGAACATCGTCAGCGCCATCGGGTATCCGGAGCGGTTCTTCAGCCAGGTCACCATCAGCACCGCAGGCGACGAAATCAGCACGCCCATCTGGTAGGCGAAGCCCGGAAACAGGCTGCGCACAGAGTCCGGCGAAAGCTCGTTCAGGTGCGCCGGTATCACCCCCCATGCGCCCTGAACCCCTGCCTGCATCAGGCACGATCCGGCCACCAGCATCAGCAGCGACGCGCCAAAGGCCCACGCCGGAATCGACAGCACGCACAGCACCACAGCAAACAGAATCGCCTTGCGCCGGCCAATCTTCTGCGAAAAATGACCGAAGTAAAGCGCTCCGAAGATCCCGGCGATGTTATACAGAATGGGAATGCCGTAGAGCGTCTTCATGCCCAGCACGGTCTTCGCCGCCAGACCGGGAATCGTCCGCAGAAAATCGGGGTACAAATCCTGCGTTCCGTGCGACAGGCAAAGCATCACCGCCATCAGCGCCAGAATGTAGAAGAAGATGCCCGCGTGCTGGTATACGGCAGTGAAGATCTTCCCCACCGAGGGTTCGCGGTGCTGCTCCCACGCCTTCGACTCCGGCGCGAAGAGCGTCAGCGCCACCACCAGCAACGCCACCGGAACTCCCACATAGAACACCGCATGCCATCCCCACGCCGGCACCGCAAACTGCATCATCGCCGCTGCCAGCAGATAGCCCAGGGGATAGCCAGCCTGCATCATGCCAGACAACACCCCGCGAAACCGGATCGGAGAGCTCTCCATCGCATAGGAAGCCCCAATCCCCCAGTACCCTCCCATCCCGATGCCG
>JAJZHR010000263.1 GCA_021810815.1 Acidobacteriota bacterium
TACAATCCCATGGTTGATATGGTGCCGATGGCAGAAGACCCTCCGGCGATACCATTCACCTGCCATGCAACGGTGCTTACGGTCGAGTTGGTCACGGTGGCCGTCAGCTGAACTTGCATGCCCACACGCACGTCCTTGCTGCCGCTGATCGCCACCTGCACCGCCGGAGGTGCAGGTGCAGTCGCTGAGCCGCCCCCGGAGCACCCATCCAACGCGAGTCCAAACGATCCTGCACACAGCAGAACTGCAAAACACCAGATTCTCTGCATGTAGCCTCCCCGCATTCAAACAGAAATCGATACCCACCTGGAGCTCTGGGGAAGCCGACCCGGAAGACACCCATTGAAAACCAGGTGCGAAGCAAGATGTTGCGCTCTCTGGAATATTTTTTTTGCGGGTGGCAAGACGACCTTGATTCCTGATCGCACTGGATGAGAAAGCAAGCTACATCCGGGGCGCGTCGAAATGCTCGAACACCTCGAACATTTCGCTCAGCCGCGTGAGGCTGAAGAGATCGCGCACGAGAGGATTCAGATTGGCCATCTGCAGGCTCTTGTGCTGATGCTTTGCGGAGAGGTAGAGCCGCGTGAGGGCGCCCAGGCCGGAGCTGTCGAGCCGCGTGATGCCGCATAGATCCAGCACCACCGTAGGGTGCTCCGCCAGCAGTTTGCGTACCCTGGCCTGGAACGGATGCGACTCCTCGGACTGAAGCTGTCCCACGCACTTCACATACGCAACCGCAGTGCCATCAGGAGACGTCAGTCGCTCCACTTGCATATCAAGAGGCATCGCCGCTTGCTCCCCCTCGTTCACGTTCTCGATCAGTTGCCACAGACTGCACTGCCGGATGCAGATGAGTATACCCGGCCTCCCTCAACGGTTGCAGCAAGAGATCTCTCGCCAGTCGCGGCAAGAGCTATTGGAAGAGGCGCATCAAGCCTGCTGGCGGCAGATCTGCCTGCAGGAAGCTTTGTTGCGCTCCGAAGCTGGCGGCGACAGCCTCTGCGGCGAGAAAGCCGCTGCGCGCTGCTCCCTCCATCGTCGATGGCCAGCCGGTGGCGGCCCAGTCGCCGGCAAGGAAAATCCCCGGCCACGGACTCTCGGCGACGGGGCGGATCGCATCCATCCCCGGCAGCACGGAGAAGGTGGCGCGCGCCTCTTTCAGGATGGCGCTCTTCAGCACCTTCGCCTTGCCCACCTCAGGGAAGAAGAGAGCCAGTTCGCGCAGAGCGTCCGCAAGAATCTCTTCGCGCCCCATCTTCAACTGCGCCTTCGACGCGCTGATGGTCAGCTCCAGGTAGCTTGGCGAGCCGGCCGCTCCCCCGCGAATCAGCCCCTTGTTGAACATCCACTGGATGGTCGTATCGAGCAGAACAGCGTGATGCAGCCGCGTCACCTCGCGGTCAAACCAGAGCTGCACGGTTGTGATCGGCGAGTGGACAAAGCTGTCTGCCGCTTCAAGCAGCCCGGCTGATCCTTCGACCGCCGGAAGCGTCTTCATCAGCGCCGCAGCCTGCTCGAACGGCAGAGCCAGCACCACAGCGTCCGCAGCGTACTCCTCCGTCGCGGTACGAACGCTCCACCTGCCATCAGAGCAGCGCGCGATGCTTGCTACGCTGGCGCGCGCATGGATCGCGCCGCCGAGCACCTCGATTGCGTTCGCTGCCGCCGAATAAAGCTCGCTCAGCGGAAGCGCAGGAATGCCAAGCCTGCCGCCCTCCGCCGACTTCAGGAACGACTCGCGAAACACCTGCGCAGCGTAATGCAGGGAGCAGCGGTCGAAGGTGTCGTTCAACGCGCCGACAATCACCGGCTCCCAAAAGTGGCGGATGGAGCGTTCCGTCTGGCCGCTCCTGCGCAGCCAGCTCGCCACACTCTCGCCTGCACTATCCGGCGGAAGTCCCCGCAGAAACCCAAGCAGACCGCGCGCAATACCGAGTTTGTCCTGCAGCCCCAGCATCGGCGCGCGCAGAAAGCTCATGGTGGAGTGGAATGGCGCGGGCAGGCCGCCGGGAGCGATCCTGCTGGCTCGCCCGCCGCCCTCCAGCTTCTCTTGATCCAGCTTCTCTTGATCCGGTCTGTTTTGCTCCGGCCTGTTGCGCTTCCGTCTATTTCGCTCCAGGAAAGTGAGTTCGTCATACCAGCGAATCGCATCCGCTGCCCCGGACTGGCGGTAAAGATGGATCAGATTCGTGCAGCACCCCAGCAGCACATGCTGGCAGTCCACCACCTCGCCCAGCGCTGGATGAGGATAGGACGAGGCGCGGCCGCCCACGTAGGGCCTGCGCTCCAGCACCTCAACCGCGAAGCCCGCCTTCGCCAGGGCGAGCGCCGCCGACAGGCCGGCCACGCCAGCGCCCACCACCAGCACTTTGCCGGATGCACTCATATTGATCTCAGCAGGCAAATGGCTGCTTCTCCGCGCGGCTCGGCATTCACAGGCGGATCCTGCTGAAGACTGCGCGCAAAACGCCGCGCAACAGAATCCAGATCTTGGTCAGCGTTCCCACGCGCACGCGCCTGGTGAAAACGTCGTAGGATTTGTCTTCGATGCGGTCAAGCAGCGTGCGATAGATTGTCACCAGCACCCACAGGGCTGCTCTGCTGTCCGCGTCAATCAGCGGCAGGAGTTCCTCGGAGGCCCTGTAATAGTCGCGCGCCCGTCCCGCCTCGAACTCAAGCAGTTCCCTCTGGTTCAGGGTGATCACCTTGCCGCGATGCAACGCCAGCTCTTCCACCGTGACCGAGAATTTTTCCAGATCCTCAACGGGCAGATAGATGCGCCCGCGATCCGCGTCTTCCCTCACATCGCGCAGGATGTTGGTCAACTGGAAGGCAATGCCCGTCTGCTCCGCGAACTCCTCCGCGCGAGGGTCGGTGTAGCCAAAGATGCGGATGCAAACCAGCCCCACGACCGACGCGACCAGGTAGCAGTATTCATACAGATCGTTGAACGTCTGGTAGACGGCAAACTGCCGCCCGGCCGGGCCCATGGCCGGGAGCGTGGTGATCTGCATTCTGGCCGTGGCTTCCTCATCCAGGTCCATCGCCGTTCCGCGCACCAGCTCCCGCAGCAGATCGTCGGAGATGCCGAACCTCCGCTGCGTGTCGAGAAGAGCGATGAAAACAGGGTCTTCCGTTGGCCCGCCGGCCTGCGCCTGCGCCCACGCAGCGGACCATTCCGCCATCGCCGCGCGGCGAGCTTCGATGCTCATGGCCTCGTCGTCCGCAAGGTCGTCCGCGCGCCGCATGAAGGCGTACACAGCGCACATCGCGTCGCCCTTGTGCCGGGGAAGGGCCAGAAACGCGTAGTAGAAATTCTTCGCCTCGCGCCGCGCAATCTCGCGGCAGGCTGCATAGGCCCGCTTCAACTCCGGCGACTGGTGCATGAGCGCTTGCTCGGCTGCGATCAAGGCCTGTTCCCTCCGCTGCGCTTGCCTTGCGGCAGGAATTTGCCTGCCAGAGCGCCCAGCAGCAGCTTCGCCTTCGCTGCCTTCGAAACGACGGGCCTCCGCGCGAGCACGTTGTAGTCCTGCGCTTCGATCGCATCCAGAATCGCCAGGCCGCCCCTGGTGAACAGCGACAGCGTGGTCGCAAGCTCCGCATCCACCTTTGCGTTCAACGCGCTTCCTTCGCGCAGCATCGTTCGCGTGTAGTCCACCAGCTCGCGCATCAGCTCCCGAAACTGTGGCGTGAAGTCGCGCTGCGCAATCTGCGCCTCCGCAACCCCGTGCCGCTCCATCGCAGCAGCAGACAGGTACACGCGGCCGCGCTCGTAATCCTCATGGACGTCCTGCCACATGTTTGCCAGTTGCAGGCCGGTGCAGGTCTTGTCCGCCAGGGAACGCATCTCCGCGTCGTCATAGCCCGCAGCGTAGAGCACCAGGTGGCCAACAGGGTTCGCCGAGTATTCGGAATAGTCCTCCAACTGCTGCAGCGTCGCATAGCGCGTCACCGTCTGGTCCATGCGAAACGCCACCAGCAGATCGGCGAATGGCTTGCGCGGTATGCTGCACGCTCGAACCGTCTCCGCAAGCGCCACGAACACAGGATGCAGCGAAGACCGGGGAGCGTCATAGCACTCGTCCAGCAGGCGTCCCCACTCGTCCAGCAGCCGCGTCGCAAGCTCCGGGTCCGCCACCTCGTCGCCAAGGTCGTCCGCGATGCGGCAGTAGGCGTAGATGCTCTGGAAATGCGGCCGCAGCCGCTTCGGCAGGAACCACGTCGCCACATGGAAATTCTCGTAGTGCGACTCAGCCAGATGCTTGCAATAGGCTTGCGCCTCGGCCAGGGTTGGGCGCGCGTCGGGCGTACGGTACGCCTGCGGAATCTGCGCGCAGGTATGCAGCAGATCCTTCGCCACCAGATGTTCTGCCGCGCCTGTCATCCCCATGCCCCGTCCCGCTTCCATGCTGCCTCGACCGTGCTCTCCACAAACCACCGGGCACCAATCCCATTGCAGTCCGTGTGCCCCATCCTTTGTAGTCCAGGCACCCCTTCCTGTGCGACTTCATCGCAAAGTGCGGGATACCGCCGCATCACGGAATAATCGCCGTCTTGATATCCACGACTCCCTGCTGCGACCGCGTCATCATCTTCGCAAAAACCTCTGGAACCCGCGCCAGATCCACTCGCCCCGTAATGTATTCC
>JAJZHR010000006.1 GCA_021810815.1 Acidobacteriota bacterium
CAGGTCGCAGCCCTTTTTCGGGTGGATGCGGCCGAGGAAGAGAAGAAAGCGACGGTCGCGCAGATGCGGGAAAGCGTCGTTGAACAGAGCCCTGTAGTGCTCGGGGCTGGCTCCCGGAGCGCTGGCTCCATAGGAGACGACTTGCCCCTTCCAGCTATGCAGCCAGAAGCTCTCTTCGGCAAGCTGCTGCTCTGCTTTCGAAGTGAAGAGAACGCGGTGCGCGCCGCGGAGCACCCAATACTCGAAGGGAATCCAGTAGAGCCATTTTTTGATGTGTTTCAGGGGGAAGGCATGCTTGAAGTAGGGGTCCAGCATGCCATGGGTGAAGACAGCGTAAGGTCTTTTGCCGCCGACAGCACGACGCACCGCGTTGCCATGGGACTGCCACAGTCCATGGACGACAACTCCATCGTAGCGGTGGTAGTTGGCGCGCAGCCATGGAAGCAGGCGCGGGGAGAATCCGTAGGTGGTGGCGACGGGGCCAATGGCGTGTACAGGGAAGCCGATGTCCTTCAGAAAAGGGGCTTCCGGCGCGTCCAGGCTCAGAACTTCGCCCTGGCCACCGAGGGATGGGTATTGGGCGACGATCTGGCGTATCGCGCCGGAAGGTCCGCCAGCGGTGGGGTCGAGGGTCTGCACCACGTGCAGCATTCGCAGAGATGAGTGTTCGCTCGGTTCGGTCACAGGGCAATCTTTCCGGTGACGTGCGCCAATGCTTTGCGCAGGCCTCGAACGTCGTCTTCGAAGCTCCAGTTCTGCATGCGCTTCAATGCGTTCGCTCCCATTGTTGCTGCGGTGTCCGGCTCGGCAAACATCTTTCGCAGAGCATCCGCAAGCCCGGCGATGTCGCGCGCCTGGAAGACGATTCCCTGTACACCGTTCGAAACGAGGTCTCGCTGACAGCCGACTTCGTCGGAAACAATCACCGGGCGCGTTGCGTTCATGGCCTCGTTCACGATCAGGCCCCAGGGCTCGTCTACCGATGGCAGCACAAAGACATCGCAGAGATCGAAGAACCGCGGCAACTCCGACTGGTTGCGGAAGCCGAGAAAGCGGATGCTGGAGAAGCCTGAGTTGGCCGCCCGCTCGCGCAGCGCGGGGCCTTCTTCACCGTCTCCGATCATCACAAGATAGGGGTGCGGCTCCTGACCGGGGCCAGGAGAGAGCTTCAAGTAAGCCTCGACGAGGTCGATGGCACGCTTGCGTGAAATGAATTTCGAGGCGAAGAGAATGACGGGGCGGGATGCATCCAGCCCAAGCTCTTCGCGAAGGGCCGAGCGGCTGGCGGAGGCTTCCGCGCTGCGGCGCTGGAAATAGTCGTTGTCTACCGCGTAGGGCATCAGGAACTGAGGGACATTTGGGCCGAGGTGATGCTTCCAATACTCCGCGTTGAGGGTTCCGATTGGCAGAAGGCCATCCACAAACTGTCGCAGGCCCAGAAAGAACAGGCGCTTTGCGAATCTCTTCGCGGCACTGCGCGGGCGGTCGATCAGTGTTGACTCCGCCCGCAACAGAACTGGAATGCCGAGCAGGCGTGCTGCAAGCATCCCCTGCAGGGTGTTCACCGACGAGTAGCCGTGGCACCAGAGAGCGTCGAATTGGCCTTTCCGCAGACGGCTGAAGATTCCATGACTGATGGGACTGGTGAGGCTGATCTCTCGATTGTCCCGGAGGGTGGGGAGGAACTCTGAGCGGTAGCCCTCCAGCAGGGGGATATCCCACTTGACGTCGACGCCGAAGCCAGCGTCTTTATACCCCTTCACGGAGAAGTCCGAACCGAAAAAGACGGTCAAGTCAATGTCAGGCTCCTGGGCGATGCGGCGAAGCAAGGGCGCCTGATATTGGATCGGGTGGCTGACGAGATAGGCGAGTTTTACGCGTGCCGGATCCTGCGTCATCGAGTTTTTCTTTTCGTTCCTTTGCATGGTGGGCAGTGCTGCTGCTTTGCCTTTCATTACAAAAAGATCTATCGAAGTCTGCTGAGGGCTGGAAAGCGCTTGCGGAAGCAGACGGCCTGATTCCTCCAGCGGGGCGGGAGCCAGTCCTGGTGGGTCACACAAACAAAAACAGCAGGACGCTGGCCAGTCCGATGACGGTTCCGAACCCTCCGTTCCTGATGGCGGCCTTCATCAGGCTGGTGGGCACGAAGACGATGTCGTCCGCTTGCAGGATTGGATCCGGCGCATGGCCACGCATGATTTTCTTGAAGTCAACACGTATTTCGCTTCTTTGCGTCCCGACCGTGCGAATGATGCGCGTTTCTCCCAGGTCAGCGTCGTACATTGTCCCACCCGCCAGAGCAAAAGCTTGCATCAGGGTCAATGGGGTGTTGGCATTCAGCGTGAACTGCCCTTGCGATTTAAAGCCTCCCAGGGCGTACACCACCCCCACCCGGGAAACAACGATGGTGTCGCCGCTGAAGATGGGAATATCTGCCTGCTGGCTTCGCGCTGGATCGGTTCCCAGATCCACGACGATGGGCATGGCTACGCCGGGCCGATGGATGGTGACGATATGGCTGGCGGTCGGGCTCAGACCTCCTGCAAGGGTGATTGCGTCAATGAGGCGTCTCTGGCCCAGGACAGGAAAG
The DNA here is from genome assembly GCA_021810815.1 of Acidobacteriota bacterium. GTDB lineage: Bacteria > Acidobacteriota > Terriglobia > Terriglobales > Acidobacteriaceae > JAJZHR01. The sequence goes on from JAJZHR010000006.1 coordinate 2,591, forward strand.
ACTGTGGGGGTGCGCACCTCTCCGATGATCGTTGCTACGCGATTCGGAGCCTCTACGACCTGAATGGTCACTTGGGGATCGCGGATCATGCCCGCGTCGATGAGTTTCTTTGCCACCAGGTTTTCGGCCTGCGGAATGGTGAGCCCCTGAACATGAACCAGGCCAATCAGGGGGAGCTGACAGGTTCCGTCGGCAGAAACCCTCACGCTGGAGTTGAACTCAGCAACGGCATATACGTGGAATGCCAGTACGTCGCCCTCCTGCAGCTTGAAGTCGGGTGGGAGCGCGTTCAGGATGCTGGCATCGGTGGTCAGAGGCACGGGCTGATTGAGTTGCGAACTGGTGCTGGCTCCGGGGCCGTTGAACTGAGCGTTCGCCAGCAAGCAGAAGCCAACGAGCAGAAGCAACCCGGCCAGGCGGAAGAGATTGCCGCGCGAAGTGTTTGATGTTGGTTGCATGCGGATCACTCCCCGTCCGGCTTCTGCAGGCCTGTATTGGATTCACTGATTGGCGGCTCCCAGGCAGCGCTGTCGGAGCTGTAATACGAATAGTTGTAATTCCCGTAGTAGCCGTAATACTCGGGAGACTTCAGATCGACCGAGTTGAGCACGATCCCGGTGACGGGCGCGCCAGCTCGAATGAGAAGATCCCTTGCGCGTCGCACCACGTGTTTGGTCGGCTTGCCATGTCGCACCACCAGCGCCACTGCGTCGCTGAGGCGGGCCAGAATGACTCCGTCCGTCACGGAGAGGATTGGCGGTGAGTCCATCACGATGTGGGTGTACAGGTGGGTGCAACGTTCCAGCAGGGACGCCATCGACTCCGAACCAAGCATTTCAGTCGGGAAAGGAGGGACGGGGCCGCAAGCAAGGAGGTCGAGATTCGGGACTTCCGGGACGTTTTGCAAAGCCTCTTCCAGAGAGCAAGCGCCGGTCAGCACGGTGGTGAGCCCGGTCTTCCCGGTCAGTCCAAAGCGGTGATGGACGCTGGGCCTGCGCAGGTCTGCGTCGATCAGGAGCACTTTTACGTCGCGCTGCGCCAGAACGCACGCGATATTGGTGGCGACCGTGGTTTTGCCCTCTGCCGGGGTCGCGCTGGTGACGAGAATCACCTGCGGCGCATGTCCGGCGGTGGAGAGCAGAAGGGACGTCCGGAGGGCCCTGAAAGCTTCAGAGAACTGGGACTTGGGCGCACTGAGGATCTGTATGCTCTTTTGCGCCGTGGTCATGCCTTCCACGGCGTCGCTTTCCCGCAGCCTCCGGGACTTGGGAATGATCGCGAGCGAAGGCAGCTCTGTGATGGCTTCAATCTCTGCGATGCTGCTGAGACCCGTGTCCAGATTCTCAAGCAGGAACGCGAGGATGATGCCGACGAGCAGAGCGAAGATGGCGTTGGTGAGGATGGTGCTGCTGACCGGTGTGGCCGATGGCGTTGCTGGGATCAACGCGCTGTCTACGATATCGATTTCGCTTGACTCCAAGCCGGCCTCGATGCCTGCTGCGCGAAGACGTTCCAGCAGGCTTTCGTACAGGGTGCGCTGCGATTCGAACTCGCGGTTGCGGATGGAGTACTGCACCATGTCGTCGCGGAGCTTATAGGCATTGCCCTTTTCGCCATCGAGGGCGGCATTGGTCATGTCCTCATTGGTGCGTGCGGCAACGTAGGTCTGCTTGGCCATGGCGATGGAGCGGGCCTGCTCCTGCTCGATGGCCTTCTCAATCTCCTCCAACTGGGCCCGCGACTTTTTCACGTCGATATAATTCGGGCCGTATTGCGCGTCCAACTGGGCGAACTGCGTGGCCAAACTGGCCTGCTGGGTTCGCAGGGCGGTCAGCGTTGGATTGGTGCTGCTGATGTCGTTGAAGTTGGTGGAATTGGGGTCGGAGTTGGAGAGGATGCGGTAGTGGGCCTCGGCGATGATGCGCTGAATGCGGGCCTCGCTGGCGGCTTTGACCAGGTCGTCGAGCTGGGCGCTGATCTGGCTCTTGGTGGCGTCGAAGCCGGTGATGCCCAGTCGCTTTTGCAGGTCCATCAACTGCTCCTGCGAACCTTCAACCTGCTCCTTCAGGTCGTCCAACTGGCTGGAGAGCCACTCCGAGATCCGTTGCGTTGAGGAGAAGCGTGTTTGAAAGCTCCGCTGGATGTAGTCGTTGATGATGGTGTTTACGATGTCGGCGGAAAGCTTTGGATTCAAGCTCTTGTAGGTGATCGCGATGATGTCTGTATGGAGGCCGGACTGGACTGAAAGACCGCCGCGCAGGCGGCCAAGCGTTGCCTGCCGGATGGCAGGGTTGTCCAGATCGCTGTGGGGCACCGGCCCCTTGGCTCCAAGGAAGTCGGGATTGTCCTGCAGTTTGAGCTGGCGTGCAACGCTGAGCAGGAGAGTATCGCTCTGCAAGATTGCTACCTCTGTGCCGAGCCTGGTCTGGCTGTCGGCAGTGGTGCCAATCGCGTTCACACGGAACTCGTTCGAAGCGCCGGGGCGCACCTGGATTCTGCCCACAGCCTCGTAAAGCTTGGGTGCAGTGATGACCTTGAAATAGCCGTAGCCTGATCCGATGAGAAGGAAGAGCAGCAACAACCATTTGCGTTTGCGCAGAATGATCAGTGTGTCGGAGAGGGTGCTCTCCGACACCATCGTCGTGGTCGCTGGAAGGTCGGCGGTACGCTCCAGCGTAGCTGAGGGGGTATCGTGCGCCTGCCCTGGCGGCAATTTCTGTTGATTCTGACCCATCTTGTGTTGTTGCTCCCGTGCGGTGCGAGGGACGTTGTAGCTTTGCGCAAGTCTGCGCGCTCAAAGCTCTCAGACCCAGCCGATTGATGCCGTCAGGCGCCCCCTCGACTCCGTGAAGGGATTTGCAGCCACCGCAATACGGCCCGAACCTGACCGAGAGGAGCCCTTGCGTGGTGCAATACTAAGTGGTCTTTCAATAGTCTAACCGAAGCTGGCTGCGGGAGGAAAAGATTGGGCGTCACGGCGTCCAGCCCATTCCATGTGCGCTTTGCCGCAGAGCGAGGCTGAGAAGCCAAGGACTTCACAGGGAGAGCCAGGGAACAGCCGGACGGCTGGAGATAACGTTCAGGAGCGCGGCCTTGGTATACTCAAGCGAATTCAACCCAAGGAAATCATCTTTTGAGCGAAAGAGTCAAGATAGCTGTTGTCGGTTCTGGTTACGTTGGCTTGGTCGCAGCTGTGTGTTTTGCCGAGATAGGCCACCAGGTCACCTGTGTTGATATTGACGAGGCGAAGGTCGCAGCGCTGCGCGCGGGCGTGGTTCCGATCCACGAAGAGCATCTGGATGCTTTGCTGCGCCGCCATCAGCCTGCCAATCTCACCTTTTCAACTGATCTTGCTGCGGCTGCAAGCGAGGCAGATGCGGTTTTTATCGCCGTCGGGACTCCTCAAAGCGACACAGGCGATGCCGACCTTTCGTACGTGGAGGCGGTGGCCTGTGAAATCGCCCATTGCATGCATTCCTACAAGGTGATCGTAGAGAAGAGCACCGTTCCTGTTTACACCAATGAGTGGGTGCGCCGGGTGGTGGAGCGCAATGGCGGCGCCAGCGACATGTTCGATGTGGTCTCCAACCCAGAGTTTCTGCGAGAGGGAACGGCCGTCAGCGACTTTCTGCATCCGGACAGGATCGTGGTGGGAGCGGACAGCGACAAGGCAGCGGAGGTGCTGGATGCCATCTACGAGCCGCTCACCTCAGGTGCGTACTACGCGCAGCCCGATGCGATTCCTGGTTATAGAAACGCGAACTCGCGGCCTCCTCTTCTGGTGACCTCGGCCAAGAGCGCTGAGATTATCAAGCACGCCTCCAACGCCTTTCTTGCGACGAAGATTTCCTTCATCAATGCTGTGGCGGCGCTTTGCGAGGCTGCGGGAGCGAACATCGAGCAGGTTGCGCAAGGCATGGGCATGGACGAGCGCATCGGTCGTCGCTTTCTGCGTCCCGGCATCGGATACGGCGGATCGTGCTTTCCCAAGGACGTTGCCGCCTTCCGCTCTGTTGCGGAGCAGATGGGGTTGGAATTCGGCCTGCTGAGCGAAGTGGAGAAGATCAACACCCAACAGACAAAGCGGTTTCTGGCCAAAGTCAGATCGGCTCTGTGGACGCTGCGGGGAAAGAAGCTTGGAGTGCTGGGGCTGGCCTTCAAGGGAGACACGGATGACATCCGCGAGTCGCCCGCGATCGCTCTAGTGCGCATGTTCCTGGACGAGGGCTGCGCCATTCGAGCTTATGATCCCGCAGCGATGGAGAGGGCGCGGGAGGTGCTTCCACAGAGCGGAGAGAAGAATGGCAGCCTGACCTACACATTGAGCGCGTACGAAGTAGCCGAAGGCGCGGATGCCCTGCTCATCCTCACGGACTGGCCGGAGTTCGGCAAGCTGGACCTGGCCCGGCTCGAGAGTTCGCTGCGCTACCCGATCATCATTGACGGTCGCAACTTATATGATCCGCGAGAGATGACATCGGCAGGGCTGACATATCTCAGCATCGGTCGTCCAGACGCCCACCCTGCGAGCCAGTCGAGCGCAGAGAAAGAGAAGGCCACAGCGTGAGTTCATCGAAGCGTGTTCTGGTGACGGGAGCTGCTGGCTTTCTGGGATCGCACCTTTGCGATGCCTTGTTGGCAGAGGGAAGTACTGTTGTTGGCGTTGATAATCTGTGCACCGGTCGCATGGCCAATCTGGAGCATCTGCGCAACGAGAATCGTTTTAGCCTGATTGAGGCGGACATTTGCGAAGCGTTCGATCCCGGTCCGGTTGATTATGTTTTCAACTTCGCATCTCCAGCGAGCCCTGCGGATTATCTTCGGCTGGGTGTGGAGACGCTGCGGGTTGGGTCGGCAGGAACTCTGAATACGCTGGAAATCGCAAGGAAATATGGTGCGAAGTTTCTTCACGCGTCCACATCAGAATGCTATGGCGATCCACTGGTGCATCCGCAGACGGAGAGCTACTGGGGCCATGTGAATCCGATTGGACCGCGGTCGGTTTACGACGAGGCAAAGCGGTTTTCAGAGGCGGCGGTGATGGCTTACCACCGATACCACAATGTGGATACGCATATGGTGCGCATCTTCAACACCTATGGGCCTCGTCTGCAGGCCAATGATGGGCGAGTGATTTCAAACCTGATGATGCAGGCGCTTCGTGGAGGCGAACTCACTATCTATGGCGATGGATCGCAGACGCGCAGCTTCTGCTACGTATCCGACCTGATCGCGGGAATCCTGCTTTTGTCGCGTTCGGATGAGCATGAGCCGGTGAACATCGGCAATCCGGAGGAGTGGACAATTCTGGAGTGCGCGCAGGAGGTGATGGAGGTCGTCGGGATTGCCGATGGAGAGGCGCGCAAGCTGGCACATCTTCCGCTTCCGCAGGACGACCCAGCCCGCCGCAAACCGGACATTTCAAAGGCGAACAGACTCCTTGGCTGGAGCCCGAAGATTCCTTTGCGGAAGGGGCTGGAGCTGTCGCTGGACTACTTTCGGGAATGCGCTGTGGCGGAGAAAGCCTAAAGAGGCTTAAGGGCCAGGAAATACTGCCCTTCTCTGAAGGGCATCGGGCGCACTCGCTGATACTGCGCGTGCGCCCGATGTTTTGTATGCGCCGATCAGCGCGTGTGCAACTTCGGGTACCAGGTCAACTGGAACGCGCTGGTTGTGTCCGACTGTGTTCCGGGCTTCAGGAGAGGGATGTTCCAGCGCTCGTATTGCACCCATGCATTGAGTTCCAGGTCTGGCCGCAGGCGCAGCAGGGCGTTGGCAGTGAACAGGTTCTGCGTGGTTCCTCCGGGAATGAAATCGTGTGGTGTTTTCACATTGCGATAGGCTAGCTGCAGCCATTCGTTGCCCGAGAGGTGATAGGTGAGCCACGCCTGTCCGCCCTTCGCCTCGCGCCCGATCCAGTCGCCGAAGATCTGCCCTTTGTTGGTGTATCCCTGCAGTTGCACGACCTCCCAATAGAACATGCTCCCTCCGTTGCTGGCTGATGTGGAGGGATCGGTTGAGGCGGCCTCTGCGCGCAGGTCGAGTTTGGGGGCACCCGGGAAATGCGAGAGGTATAAACCGGGCCTTATAGCAGATCTGCGCGGCGCGCTGACAGGGGAAACGTCGTCGTGCACTTCGCTATCCGTATAGAAAGTTAGCCACTTGCGCAGGAAGGGCAGCCGCCAACTGAAGTCAAATTGGCTGAAGCGGGCTCCTGGATCCTGGGGGGTGAACTTGCATTGGCAGCCGCCGGTGTCATTAAAGCTGAAAAAACTATTCAGGAAAGTATGCAGGTTCACGGGCTCATGGCCTGCACCGCCCCAGATCACCGTGCGTTCAAAGCCGAATTCGAAGTTCACTGTGGGGCGGAAGGCGAATTTCTCCACGTGGACCCAGGGATGGTTGGGAGCGGTATGGCCTTTCAGGCTGCCGACGTAGAACTCGTACCGCACGGGCCCGAGGACCGCGGAAAGATAGGGAATATGCAGCGGTTCCACGCGGTCGATGCGGAAGGAGTAGATGTTCTCAGCGTTGTTGCTCCATGCGAACGCGCCGCCCTGCGCCGGGCTGAGCCAGTCGTCGGTTTTGCCAAGCGAGAATTCATGGCCAAAGCCGTGGACTGCAATGTCCGCCTCGACGATGCGGAATGGGTTTTGCGCTGCGATCTGGCCGATCTGCTCGGTGGAGTAGTTGTAGGGGCCGGGCGTGATCTCGTCCGTGTAAAAGAGAGCATCTGCTTGCCCAGTCGTGAGCGCGAAATAGCCGGGAGCGTGCTGGTATTCGCTGCGAACGTAGAACGAGAAGCGGCCGTATTCATTTAGGGAAGAGAAGCCGGCGATGGCATTGAACCCTTGTGCATAGGGGCGCCCATAGTCGTTGATGATGGTGCTTCCCAGGTGGAAGCTGTTGTTGACCGGCTCGCCTGCTATCTCCATCGTCCGGGCATAGACGGACTGGAGGCCGTAGACGGCTCCGCGTCTCAGGCCGTCCGGACCAATCTCGTCCGAGAGTTCATGCATCGCATCCGCGTAAATCTCGATGGCCTGGTCATCACCGCTATTCTCAATTTTGTCGGCGGACTGCTGCAGCATGTGCAGGATGCTGCGCCTTGTCCAGGGGCGCATATCGAGGAATGCGGTGTCGAGGTAGCCGAGGGAATAGAGCCGCAGCAGCGCCGGATAGATCCAACTATCGACCGGGATGTAGGCTGAGCCGTACTGGTCATCCACCTTGATGGTTCCATAAGCGTTGCGGGCGTAGAAAACGTGGGTTCCTGCACCAGCCTGCGTCGCAGGAGCGGGTGGCGCGGCAGGGGGTGCGGCTGGAGGGGTGGCTGCTTCGGGCTGCTGCGGGGCTGTGGGAGTTGGTGCGGCGGCAGATGGAGCAGGGGCTTCCGGAATGGCGGGAGCGGGAGCAGGGGGGATGACGACGATTGCAGGAGGCTTGGTCGGCGCCGTTGGAGCCTGGTCTGCGGTTGAGGTGGCCTCAGGCGCAGGCGAAGCGGCTCCGCTGGACGTCTTTTTCTTTTTTTTCTTCTTCGCTTTGCCAGGAAGGTAGGGTGGCATCGCCGGCACATCTGCGTTGGAGTTCTGCGGCGCAGACACGGCTGGCGGTGAGCCGGTCGATTGTGTTGCGTCGCTTTGCGTGGAGCGAGCGAACGCTGGCACTCCCGCAAGGAGCAGGCAGATGGCGTATGAAAGAGACAATTTTCCCACGCTTCTCCTTGATTCTTATACCTTGGTGGTACTTTGGTTTCCTGATGGATGGTATTCAGGAGGTCAATGGCACGGAAGGGGCCATGTTGCGCTGAAGGGGGCCGCCTTCCTTGAAGGTTCGATTCCGAGTCTGATGCCGCGATGGCAGACGTGCGCCTGAAGCAGCTTCTCTCTATCTTATGCAAGGAGCGGGGAAGGGTCTATGAGTTGGTGGCCCGTAGTCGTCGCTGCTGGCTTGGATGCGGCTGTGTCCGAGGCGTGGCGAGGAGTGCAACCTGCTCTCGTTTCCATTCCTTTGTGAAGAGGCGTTTGCTGGTGAGGTAATGCTCCATTTGGCTCAGTGGCCCTGCGGATGGGGCGGTTTTGCCCCCAGGCGAGGCCACGCACTCGATCAAGGTTGGGCCATCCCCGTTGCGCGCCCTCTGAAGGCATTCCTGGACGACGCGATACGTACCTACAGCATCGGTTCCATCGACGGTGATCACCGGGATGCCGCAGGTGTGCGCATGCCTGACAATTGCTGCGCAGGCGGATGCCCTGGCAGCGCCAGCTTCCCTCCAGATGGCGTACAACATGGGCAATTGATTGGCGGCTGCGAAGGTGAGCGCCTGGTGGCAGCCCTCGGTGCCGTTGCCAGGGCAGCGGGACAGCAGCACAGCCGCTCCGCCGTCCCCGGAGAGCTTCTGCGCCAACGCGAGGCCGGTGGAGAAGCCCCATTGCGCACTTTCCGGGAGCAGTCGCGATGGCCGTTTGGCCCTGGTGTTTCGGGGAGAGGCGATACTGCCGTGCGCGCTTTTCGTGGTTGCGAGTTCTTGTTCCGTCCGGGCCGACTCCTGAAAGCCTCTGACAATTCGCAGCTCGTTCTCAAGTGAGCAGGGGCCGATTCTGTCCGTTGGCAGCAGGTCGATGACGAGCGTGGAGAGAACCGCCTCCAGACCCCTCATCGTCCGCTCGGAAGGCGCAGTACGGCGCTCCCAATGCTCGCATTGCAGCATGGTGAGATATATCTGCCGAAGTTTGGCATGGGGAAGCAGTGGATTTTCGTGCGGAGGCGCTTCCTCTGCCTGAGGTGGTGCAGCGGCTGGCTTCTGCGCTCGTTTGTGGTTGGACATGCCTGCTCTTATCCTCGAAGCCTTCTGTGTGCGTGCGAACCGCGCGCATTTGCGAAACCTCAGAATAGCCTATGGTGGCGCTGGACAATTCTGCTGCCTGAATCAACCGCTTCCAAAGAGGTCTTGGCTGTTTGCTCCTGAGGCGTGGCGTTCAGCGGCAGGTGGACGTTTCAGGTGGAATAGTCGGCGTTGATGCGCACATATTCGGCGGTCAGGTCGCAGGTGAGGAACGTGCAGCAGCCTTCGCCCTGGGCGAGATCGAGGTGGATGGTGAACTCGCGCTCAAGCATGGCGGTGTGTGTTGCGGCTTTGTCGAACGTGGGTGAGATGGCGCCGGACTGGAAGACCGTGTTGCCGCCGATGCTGACGCTGATCTTGTCCGGGTCGAAGGCGACGCCAGAGTAGCCTGCGGCCGCCAGGATGCGCCCCCAGTTGGGATCCGCGCTGGACCAGGCTGTCTTGCAGAGGGGCGAGTGGGCAATGGCTTTGGCGACCTGCTTCGCTTCGGCTGCGGTTCGAGCGCCGGTGATTTGCAGCGTGACGACGTGGGTGACGCCTTCGCCATCATCGACGATCTGGTGGGCGAGCGACGCGCAGACCTGGTCTACCGCGGCCTGAACCTGCGGGTGGTGCGGCGGAGAGTAGACCGCTCCGCTGGCTCCGCTGGCGAGCATCAGAACGGTGTCATTGGTGGACGTGTCGCCGTCGATGGAGATGGAGTTGAAGCTGGGAGCGACTGCTCCGTCCAGCAGATTCCGCAAATAGAGCGGCTTGATCTCGAGATCGGTGAAGAGATAGGCCAGCATGGTGGCGTGGCCTCCGGGAGCAAGCGAGGAGCTTGCCGACGCGACATCCATGGGCGCTGCATCAGCGGAAAGGCCGCCTGCTGGCGGACGTGACGAAAGCTGCATCTGCGGGTGGATCATGCCTGCGCCTTTGCACATACCGATCAGGCGCACCGTCTTGCCATCTACTTCGAATGTGGAGTAGGCGACCTTTGGCCGGGTGTCGGTGGTCATAATGGCGCGGGCAAAGCGCTCGACGTGCTCCGGCGTGCTGCCCAGTCCGGCGTGCAGAGCTGGAAGGGCAGAGATCAGCTTCTCCGCGGGCAGAGGCACACCGATGATTCCGGTCGAGGAGGGAAACACCTCTGGAGCTTCGCACTGGAAGGTGTCTGCGGCTGCGAAGCATACGTCTTTGCATGCGTTGTAGCCCGCTTCGCCTGTGGCGCAATTAGCGTTGCCAGCATTGACGATGAGCGTGCGGACACTGCCGCCAGTGATCTCAAGGTGCTTGCGGCCGACGGCAACTGGCGCTGCAACGACCTGGTTGCGCGTGAACATGGCGGCAGCGCTCGCAGGGCCGGAGGCTGCGAAGGCAGCCGCGAGATCGAGGTTGCCGCTGGCCTTGATGCCTGCTTTGACTGCGTTGAACTGGAAGCCGAGGGGGACAGTGTCTGCCGGAATGAATGCGTTCGCCATAGTCTCAGCATTAACTCTATCAACATCCGCTGTGCATTTTGGGCATCGCGCAGGCGGTATGCTGATGGAGATGCGTCCGGAAAAAGCTGATCCCTTCCTCCACCTCGAACACGTGCATGTCGCGCGCGGCGACAATGTGGTTCTGCACGACGTGAACCTGCGCATTGAATCGGGCGAGCACGTGGCCATTCTCGGGCCGAACGGCTGCGGCAAATCGACGCTGATCAAAACGATCACCTGCGAGTGCTATCCGCTGCCGCTGGAAGCAATGAAGGTGAGCATTTTCGGCCGCGAGCGCTGGGACGTCCACTCTCTGCGCAAACGCCTGGGTGTGGTCAGCGCAGAGCCTCCGGGAAGGCAGGCGCGCAAGACCAGCGGGCTCGACGCTGTGATTTCAGGCTTCTTTTCAAGCTCCACCCTCTGGCCGAACCTTGAGGTGACGGCAGAGATGCGTTCGCGCGCGCAGGAGGTGATGGCCGAGCTTGAGATCGGGCACCTGTCGCAGAAGTTGGTGGGGGAGATGTCTGCCGGAGAGGCCAGGCGCGTGCTGATCGGCAGGGCTCTGGTGCACGCGCCGGAGATGCTGCTGCTGGACGAGCCGTCGAATGCGCTCGACCTGTTTGCGCAATGGGAGCTGCGGCAGACGCTGCGCAAACTGGCGCGGCAGGGAATCGGCATCCTGATGGTGACGCATCAACTGGCGGACATCCTGCCGGAGATCGACCGTGTGGTGATGATGCGCGACGGAAGGATTTTCGCGGATGGCCCGAAGGTGGATTTACTGACAGAGGCCCGGCTGAAGGAGTTGTTTGGAGTTGAACTGGAGTTGGTGGCGAGGGACGGGGTTTACCATGCGCGATGAAATATGATGTCCGCAGCTTCCAGCCCGATCATTCCGGTTTGAACGCTTCTTGGGCAAACGCAGGGACATTGTAATGTGAGTATCCCACTCATAGCGATCGAACTGCGATGAATGGGATACTGGCAAAAGGATGGGGTATTGGGACAGCCTTCACTCAGTTGGTGATTGCTTTATTTCATCAAATGAGTGAAGGCATTGGGTTTGTGGAGTTATTTGACCGTAATGTCGCCGGAGCCGGTTTCGGCTTTGATGGTCGGGCCTCCGCCGTTGACGGTGCCGCGTACGTGATGGCGGTTGATCTCTCCCTGCATGGTGATGGGCTGGTCCATGTGGACGGTGCCGGACGCCGTCTCCGCATTGAGGTTGAACTTCGCTCCGCCGACCGCAATGTGGATGCTTCCGGAGCCTGACTCAAGCTTCCAGTCCGAGGTGGGTTGACCTGAAACCTCGATGTCGCCGGAGCCCGTCTCGGCCTTTAGTCCGCCATTGATGCCAGTTCCACGAATGCTTCCGGAGCCGGTGGAGGCCTTTACGTCGCCCGCTGCCGACTGCGAAAAGCGGATGTCGCCGGAGCCCGTTTCAAAGCTTGCTGCGCCTCGGATGCTGTTGGCATCGATGCTTCCGGAGCCGGTGCTCAGCCTGGCATTGGGGCCCAGATTCTGCGCCTTCACGTCGCCGGAGCCAGTCTGTGCCGTCACGGAGCCGTCCAGATTCGCAAGCTGCAGATCGCCGGAGCCGGTTTCCGCCTTGACGGTGGAGGACTTGGGCGTCGTGATGTCGTAGTCGACCGTGAGGTCGTGGAAGACGACCTGGAAGCTGTGGTTGCGCTGGCCGATGGTGATGATGTTGCCGGTTTGCAGGATGGGTGGGTTGGCCGCCAACTGCTTGGCTCTGGACTCTGCATCGCCGCTGAACCATCCCTTGCCGCTGTGGATGTGGCCTACGATATGCACCTGATTGTCGTTGCCCGGGCTGATGTGGATATAGCCCGAGCCGGTGCTAACGGAGAGGGTCGGCGAGCCATTGATGGTGAGCGTCTTGTCAAAATTCACGTCGGCTGCGAAGGCAGTGGCAGGAAGCGAGAGCGCCGCCAGCGCGACGGCTGCCAATACGCAGGTGGTGCGATTGCTCTTGCTGTTCACGGAATGCTCCTTGCTTGTGGATGACCCAGGGATGATTTCGATTTGAGCGATGCTTTAGCGGGGTCGGAAAACGTTGAGTGGCTATTGCTGCAGGACCACGGTTTGCCCTTGCGTCAGACCTGCGAGCACTTCGGTTCTGGTGCCGTTGGAGATGCCGGCGGTGATCTCAACCTTGCGGCGGCCATCCTTGCTTTTGGGATCGGGAACCTGAACGGATGCCTTCCGGTTGCTATCGTAAATGACGGCCTGCTCGGGAACAGTCAGCACGCCTTTGTGCTCTTCGAGAAGAATCTCGGCATTGGCGGTCATGTTGGCTTTCAGTTCGCCACCAGGGTTATCGATGGAGACGCGGACCTCGAAGGTGGTGACGTTGTCCTTTTCCACGCCGAGTGGGGCGATCTTGGTCACCTTGCCGTTGAAGGTCTTGTCGCGGAAGGCCTCGACCTTGATGCGCGCGGGCTGGCCAAGATAGACCTTGCCTATGTCGCTCTCGTCCACCTTGCCCTTGACGTAGACCTCGCGGGTGTCGCCGATGGTCATCACCAGGGTCGCGGTGGAACCGAGGACGAGGATGGAACTGACAGCATCGCCCAGCTCGACATCGCGCGAGAGAACGGTGCCGTCCATGGGAGAGACGAGCGTGGTGTAGCTGAGTTCTTCCTCCAACTGGTGGAGGCTGGCCGTGTTCTGCGCGACCTGCGCCTGAGCCTGCGTGAGCTTGGCCGTGTCGATGCCGATCTGCGCTGCAGCGACATCGCGTTTGTTCTTCGCCGCCAGATACTTCTGCTCCGCGTCGTCCAGCGCCTGCTGGGAAACGACGCCGTCTTTCATCATCGCGAGGTTGCGCTCGTAGGTCAGCTTGTACATCGGCAGGTCGGGCGACTCGGCGTTCACCCTGTCATACGCGATGGACGAGAGGGAGGCCTTCTCGTTGGCCTGGGCCGCTGCGAGCTGCGCCTTCTGCGCCTGTACCTGAGCGAGAATCTCCACCTGGTCCAACTGCGCCAGCACCTGCCCCTTCTTCACCTTCTGGTTGATGTCCGCGTCCAGTTTTTCGACGATGCCGCTGGCCTTGGACTTCAGCTCGACCTTGGTGACGGGCTCTACCTTGCCGGTGGCGACGACGCTCCTGGCGATGTCTCCGCGCTCCACCTTGGCCAACTGCGCCGGATCGATCTTGGTGCCGCTGCCTTTGGCCAGCAGCACGCCGCCACCGACCAGAGCAACGACGACCACCACCGCGATGCTCGACCAAATCCAGATTCCGCGCCTGCTCTTCCGCCTCGTGTTCACTGCGCTTGCCTCCTGGGAATCTCTCCCTCGTAGGGACTCTTACGCAAGCCGAGCGTGAGCGGTTCCGTAGAGGTGGGGAAGTGCAGAGATCAGGGAAAGGCAGGGGAACAGGGAAAGGCAAGGAATAGGGAACAGGAAGGCTAACAGCGGATGGCGCGGCTGAGAACGGATAAGGTGAGGGTGCTGGTTTCATCGCCGCCCGCTGCACACTGATCCCTGCCTTTCCCTGTTCCCTGATCCCTGTTCCCTCGTATCATGGCTGCATGCTGGAGTGGGTGCTCGTTCGAGCGGTGGCGGTCGCGTTTCTCATACTCGCCAACAGCTTTTTTGTGGCTGCGGAGTTTGCCCTGGTCAGCGTGCGGGAGACGCGGCTGGAGCAGCTGATCGCCCTTGGGCGGCCCAATGCACGCACCGCGATGCGCCTGAAGCACTCGCTTGATGAGTTCCTGCCAGCGGTGCAGTTGGGCGTCACGCTGGCGAGCCTTGCCCTGGGCTGGATCGGCGAGCAGGGGGTCGCGGAGACGTTCGAGAGCTGGTTTAGCGGCATAGCGCACATCCGTATGTACGCGAACTTTCTGGCCGTTCCGTTGGCGTTCGCCTTTATCACCTATCTCCATGTGTTGCTGGGCGAGCTTGTGCCGAAGTCTCTGGCTCTCCAGCGCGCGGATCAGATCGCCCTGGCTGTCTCCGGCCCGATGGATATTTTCATTCGGCTGACGCGGCCCATTGTTGATCTGATGAACTCCTCGGCGCGGCTCGTTCTGCGCGGGTTCCATGCACCGATGCGCGACCAGGCCGCGGTCCATTCTCCAGAGGAGTTGAAGCTGATCGCGACGGCGACGCGGAGAATGGGCCTTCTTCCTGCTTTTCAGGAGGGGATCATCCACCGCGCGATCGAACTGAATGACGTGTTGGTGCGCGAGGTGATGACGCCGCGGCGCAGAATTTTCGCCCTGCCTGCTGACCTGCCAATCGAGGAGGCGAATGCGCGCATTATCGAGGAGCAGCATTCGCGCGTTCCGGTGTACGACCCGGAGCGTGGGCCGGAGTACATCATCGGCGTGGCGTATTCCAAGGATCTCGCCCGGTTGATGCATTTCAGATCTGCTCAAAGGATGGAGGCACTTTCGGGTGGACCGGATCGATCGGTGCAGGCTGGGCCGGTGCAAGCGGGGTCGCTGCCCCCTTTCCGCGCGCCCTTCAGCGAACTAAGACTGCGCCAGGTGATGCGCGAGGTGCTCGTGGTTCCAGAGACGAAGCTTGTGGTGGATCTGCTGCAGGAGTTCAAACAACGGCGCCGGCAGATGGCGATTGTGGTGGACGAGTTCGGCTCAACGGTTGGCCTGGTGACGGCAGAGGATGCTCTGGAGCAGATCGTTGGCGAGATGGAGGACGAGTTTGACGTTGCTGCGAAGCCCTTGCTGAATATGACGCAGGGGGCGCTGCTGCTGGAGGGGAGCGTGAACCTGCGCGACCTGGAGACGCAGGTGCAGTGGGTGCTGCCGAGGGACGCTGGCATTGAGACCCTGGCTGGCTTTGTGCTGGCGCGGCTGGGCCATATTCCGGAGGTTGGCGAGAGCGTGGAGTTCGAGGGGCGACGGCTGACCGTGACGGAGATGCACGGGCACAGGATTGGCATGGTGAAGGTAGAGGACAAGGCGTCCGCTCAGATGCAGGAGAGAAAGGGAGCGAAGTCAGGCAGGGCGGTTGATGAGGTGAAGGGTGCGTAGGCTGTTTGGAGATGCCCGGAGAATGGGCGAGGCAGGAGCGACTCTGCGGCGGCTGGCATACACGATTCCAGTGGTGTGGCTGGTGGTTTCCGTCGTATTTTTACTGATTCACCTGGTTCCGGGCGACCCGATTCAGCAGATGCTGGGCGAGGGGGCAACGGCGTCGGCTGTGTCTTTGCTCGGCATGGGTGGTCTCCTGATTGTGTGGAAGAGCGTACTTGCCAAGGCTCCCTGAAGCTCAAGGGTTGCTGGCGATGACATATCCACGCCAATGGCGGTCACCGCCGACCCGACTCCTGGGC
>JAJZHR010000264.1 GCA_021810815.1 Acidobacteriota bacterium
TCCACGGCGAGGGTTCCGCGCTCGATGCTGATGCGCACCGGCCTGGGCTGCTTCGCTTTCTTCTTCCTGGCCCTGGCGGGTTTCGCTGGCTTCGCTTCCGGTTGCGCGAGGGGCGGAGCCTGGGTGCGCTGCGACAGCGCGCTCGAGACGGTCGGCAGGACGTAAGATGCGGTTGTAGTCGCAGGAGCGCGGCTGCCTGAAGCCGTCTGCGCCGCTGCGGGGAGAGCTGCCAGCGAGGAGAATCCAACGGTGAGGGCGAGTGCTGTCTGAACGAGAGGAGACGGCATAGGGTGCTCCTGAATGCTGCTTTGAAAGCGAATGGCAACGCAGTTGTAGACTAGGAATGCGGCGGAATCCTATGCAGTTGTCCGATTCAAACTCAATGAAGGCTATGGACGACGAGCAAGCGTCTGCTATCGGCGACAACGCGACGAAGGGCATTTCCGCGGCGGCGAAGAAGCTGCGAATGCTGAAGTCGTTGCGATGCACGGACAAGCATGAGAAGGCAGCGCGGCGGGCAGGCGCGAGGGTTGTTGCCGGAGTGGACGAGGTTGGCCGAGGCGCGCTCTTTGGCCCGGTGGTGGCCGCCGCCGTCGTTCTGCCAGAGAACATTCGCAGGCTGGCTGCGAAGGGGCTGAAAGATTCCAAGCAACTGGAGCAGGCGGACCGCGAGCGGCTGGCGGAAGAGGTCTACGCGGTGGCGCTGGCGGTGAGCGTTGCGGAGGTGGATGCAGCGACCATCGACGCCGTGAACATCTACCAGGCGTCGCGCCAGGCCATGCTTCGCGCTGTGCTGGAGCTGAAGCATGAGGCGACGCTGGTGCGGCCCGACCATTTGCTGATCGACGCGATGCAACTGGACATCGAGTGCGCGCAGACGAAGCTCTTCTATGGCGACGCTCTCAGCCTGTCGATCGCGGCTGCGTCAGTGGTGGCAAAGGTGCATCGCGACCGGCGCATGCGCGAGCTGGACGCGGAGTACCCGCAGTACGGTCTTGCGTCGCACAAGGGCTACGGAACGCCGCAGCACCTGGCTGCTCTGCGCGAGCACGGGCCGTGCGCTCTGCATCGGCGCAGCTTCGCGCCGGTGGCGAACTGGAACAATGTTTCCCTGGACGAAGAGGCGTTGGACGCGCTGGCGGAGATTGCGGAAGAGGACTGAGCGGGGCGGCTTTGCGATGAAGCCGCAAGCACGGCTTTGCGGTGATGCGAGGTTTCGGAAACCAGCGGCCAGCAGTCGGCAGACAGCTTTGAGGACTACCGCGGGCTGCACGATGCGGCATGGGTCACGCGGTTTGGGTGGAGACGGCGGCGGAGCGGAGCTTTGCGCGCTTCTTCCGGCCGTTCCACAGCGACCACGCAATGCGCGCCAGCAGCAGGCCGCCCAGCACCAACGTGAAAGGCATCGGACTGCGCACTCCGGCCTTCACCAGCAGCCAGTAGTGGATCACGCCTGCCATCGCAGCGAGATAGATGGAGCGATGCAGAAGCTGCCACCGCCTGCCGCCCATCTTTCGCAGAGCCCATGTGGGCGAGGTGAGCGCGAGCAGCAGCAGAACCAGCCATCCGAACAGTCCGACCATGATGAACCAGCGCTTCTGGATGTCGTCGATCATGCTGGCGACGTTGAAGCCGGAGAAGAGCCAGATGTAGGTGATGAGGTGCAGGGTCGCGTAGAAGAACGCGTAGAGCCCGAGCATGCGGCGAAAGCGGATGAGCCATCCCAGGCGAGTCGAGAGGCGGCGCACGGGAGTGATGGCCAGGCAGTACATGAGCATGGAGAGCGCCCAGTTGCCGGTGAAATGGGTGATGTAGTTGGTGGGGTCTGCGCCAAAGGTGTCCTGCGCATAGAAGAAGCGCCAAGCGAGGTGCGCGATGGGCGCGAGGCAGAGAGCGTGGAGCAGGACTTTCAGTGCGATGATCCAGCGCTTGGACATAGGCTCGTTCCGGGCTCAGGGCGTGCTTAGAAATACTTTTTCAGGTTCATGCCGTTATACATGCTTGCGACCTGGTCGCCATAGCCGTTGAAGGGCTGTGTCGGGATGATTTTCGGAAGGAATCCGGGGCCGATGCGGCGTTCGTGCGCCTGGCTCCAGCGGGGATGATCCACCGCCGGATTCACGTTGGAGTAGAAGCCGTACTCGTTGGGAGCGATCTCGTTCCATAGCGTGCGGGGCTGCTTGGCCACGAAGCGGATCTTCACGATGGATTTGCCGCTCTTGAAGCCGTACTTCCAGGGGATGACGATGCGGATGGGAGCTCCGTCCTGGTTGGGCAGCTCTTCTCCGTAGAGGCCGAAGGTGAGCAGCGTCAGCGGGTTCATGGCCTCGTCCATGCGCAGCCCCTCGGAGTAGGGCCAGTCATAGCCGCCGGGCAACTCCGGCATCTCCTTGTTGTTGAGGAAGGAGAGGAACTGGACGTACTTCGCGCTGGGCAGGGGGTCGCAGGCGTTGATGAGCTCGGAGAGCGGGTATCCGTCCCAGGGGATGACCATGCTCCACGCCTCGACGCAGCGGTGGCGGTAGACGCGCTCTTCGATGGGCCGCAGCTTCAGCAGGGAGTCGATGTCCAGCGTTTTCGGCTGCTTCACCAGGCCCTCGATGGAGACGGTCCAGGGCCGCGTGATGAGGGTGTGCGCGTTGCGCGCCGGGTCTGACTTGTCGGTGCCGAACTCGTAGAAATTGTTGTAGGTGGTCACCTTGTTGTAGGGCGTCAGCGTCTCTCCGGTGGTGGTGAATTTTCCGGGAACTGTCTGCAGCCTGGTGGCGGCATGCACTTCCTGCGTCGGGGAGAACAGGCCCATGCGCTCCGCGGCGAGTGCGCCTGCGCCAAGCGTTGCCGCGCCGGCAAGGAAGCTGCGCCGGCCGATCCTGCGTGAACGCTGGAACTCTTCGTAGTCCTTCTTGGGCGTGATCTCGGAGGACGGGATGTCGTTTGGTTTGCGGATCAGCATGGGTCGCTACCTTCCTTGCCTGTCTTGGCTTGCCCGTCTTGGCTTGCCTGCCCAGTTTGCCTACAGGATTTCCTATAGGACAGCACACAATGGGCATTGGTAATCGTACGAGGAAAGATTGTTTTTGGATGGTGAAAGTGGGCATCTTCTTGGGGCGTTGCCCTGATTCAGTCGGCAACTGTCCTGTTTCGGAAGGGCCACTCGCGCCTTCTCCATGAGCGGAAGAAGTATATCGCGCATCCGCTCAAAATAATCGCTGCGGCATAGCTTAGTTCGCGCTGAAAGTCGGGGCGGGAGAAGAGGATGTACACAAAGCCGACGGCCGCGAGCAATGGGGGCCAGGGATAGAGCCAGATGCGGAACGGCCGGTGGAGATGCGGCTGTGTGCGCCGCAGCCACATCACGCCGATATGCTGCAGCAGGAACTGGAGCACGATGCGGATGACCACGAGAGCGGCGATGACCTGCTTCAGGTCCAGCAGGCAGAAGAGAGCTGCGACGCTTCCCATCACCAGCAAGGAGATGTGGGGGAAATGCTTGGTGGGATGCAGGCGTCCGAAGGCGCGGAAGTAGTTGCCGTCGCGGGCGGCGGCGTAGGGAACGCGCGAGTAGCCGAGCATGAGGGAGAAGATGCTGGCGAAGGCGGTCCACATCACCAGCACGGCGGCGATCCTGCCTGCCGCAGGGCCGTAGATGCGCTGGAAAAAGAGAGCGATGACGGAGAGGCGCGCGGTGGAGGCAGAGCTGCCCGCAAGCTCGCGCCAGGGAAGCACGCCGAGGACGCTGATGTTCATCAGCAGGTAGAGGGCAGCGACCACCGCGATGGAGATCAGGACGGCGCGGGGAATGTTGCGGCCGGGGCTTTTCACTTCGCCGCCGAGGAAGCAGATGTTGTAGTAGCCCCAGTAGTCGTAGCTGGCGATGAGCATGGCGGAGCCGAGGCCGAGAAAGAATTCCTTCGACGGATGGAACGCTCCGGCGGGGAAGTCGAATGCGAGGCTCGCGTGGAAGTGGGTGAAGCCGGCGAAGAGTATCCAGGCGATGGTTCCCATGACGCCGACCCACAGCAGTTCGGAGAGGCGGCCGACGGAGCGGATGTTGCGGTAGAGCAGCAGCATTGCGAGCAGGCATGCTGCAATGGCGACGGACGTTCCCGCGCCGAGGCTGAGGCGCGTCGTGAAGCCGCCCAGAAGGGGGAGATGCGCGCTCAGCTCCCGCGTGTAGAGCACATGGCGCAGCGACGGCGCCAGGTAGCCAGCGTATTGCGAAAGACCGATGCAGCCGGAGGCGATCGACAGAGGAGCGCTGAAGGTGAGCTGCCAGATGAAGAGGAAGGCGACCATGCGACCGGGTCCGCCGCGCCCGCCGCCTTTGCTGGCCCTTTCGGACTTGCCGGAATAGATCATGCGAAGAAACTCGTACGATCCGCCGGCCTGCGGCATTGCGGCCCCAAGCTCTGCCCACACCAGACCGTCGCACATCGCGAGCCCTGCGCCGAGCAGCCAGCCGAGCATGGCCTGCGGTCCGCCCATCGCCACCACCATCAGCGGCAGGGTGATGAACGGGCCGACGCCGATCATGTCCAGCATGTTCAACGCGACAGCGCCGGGCAGCGTCAACTCGCGGTCCAGGGCGGGCTGGCGCGAGATGTTCCTGTTCGGCGCGGGATGGTCG
>JAJZHR010000265.1 GCA_021810815.1 Acidobacteriota bacterium
TCCCATGAAGTGCGCAACGTCTGTGGAGCGATTGCTCTGGTGCATGAGAACTTGTCGCGCCGCCACGAGATGGCAGGCACCAAGGACTTCGAGGCCCTGGGAACGCTCATCACGGCCCTGGAGAAGATCGCCTCCATGGAACTGCGGCAGACGGCACCTCAAAAGGTGTCCAACGAAGGCGAGAGCGTGGATTTGCTGTCCGTGCTGGAGGAGCTGCGCATCGTGATCGAGTCGGCGCTGCGCGAGAGGGGAGTGGGATTGCGGTGGGACTTGCCTGCGGACCTGCCTCTGGTGTGGGCTGATCGCCAGAGCCTGATGCAGGTGTTCCTGAATCTGGTGAAAAATAGCGAGTATGCCATGCGGAATAGTTCGGTGCGTCTGCTCACAGTGAGCGCTGCCATGTTCAGCGCGGGCCAGTACGCTGGCCCCTCCGCTGTAGCCGAGCCGCAGCAGGTGCTGGTGCGCCTCCACGACAGCGGAATCGGCATCGTGCATCCTGAGCGCCTGTTCCGCCCCTTCCACCCGGAGGGCCAGTCCACCGGCCTGGGCCTGTATATCTCCCGCGCTCTGATGCGCTCGTTCCGCGGCGATCTGCGGCACGAGCCGACTCCGACAGGGGCGTGTTTCCTGATCGAGCTTCTGCCTGCCTTCGTCTGCCAG
The DNA here is from genome assembly GCA_021810815.1 of Acidobacteriota bacterium. Classification (GTDB taxonomy): domain Bacteria; phylum Acidobacteriota; class Terriglobia; order Terriglobales; family Acidobacteriaceae; genus JAJZHR01. Next base: position 661 of record JAJZHR010000265.1, read on the forward strand.
CCCGTGCAGGATGGAGGCGATCGCAATGGAGAGTAAAGAGCGCATCCGTATCCTTCTGCTGGACGACCACACGCTATTCCGAGAGAGCCTGAGCAGGCTGCTGCAGGCAGAAGGCGACTTCCATATCGTGGCCAGTTGCCAGACCCTGCCAGAGGCGCTGGAGGCCCTGGGCAGGGAAGCTGCGGATGTGGTGCTGCTGGACTATGACCTGGGCGAGGCGCGGGGCGTGCTGCTGCTTGAGGAGATGCGCAAGCGCAATCTGCCGGGGCGCGTTCTGCTGGTGACGGCCGGAATCAGCGAGGCGGAGAAATTGCGCGCGTTGGAAAGCGGTGCCTGCGGCGTCTTTCTGAAGCATGGTCCGCCGCAGCAGTTGGTGGAGGCGATCCAACACGTGGCGCAGGGGCGGATGTGGCTGGACTCGGCCTCGATGCAGTCCATGCTGGCCGGCGCCAGACGCACGCAGGGCGCTGCTGCTCCGACCAGCTCTTTGACGCCGCGAGAGCGGGAAGTGCTGCAAGGGGTGCTGCAAGGCCAGTCGAACAAGGAGATCGCCGCCGCTCTCAACCTGTCGGAGAGTTCCGTCAAGGCGGCGCTGCAGCAGCTCTTCAACAAGACGGGTGGCAGGACGCGCAGCCAGCTTGTGCGCATCGCGATTGAAAGGCACGGGCAGGACTGGTTGGGCGGATGACGCGTTTTGGGGTTGCATGAAACTTCGAGAAGGGTAGAATGGTCAGACCACTGAGGCGGGTTCTCGCCTCAGCATCTAAAAATCCCTTTCAAGGCCCTCTCTATGCAAGCTCCGATACAGCGGTTGCTCACAGCCTCGCGGATTTCCCTTGTTGCTACCATTGCGCTGGCCGCCGGCGCTGCGTTGGCCCAGGACCAGCGCACGGTCGCCGAGCCGGTGATTCCTCCAGCCTGCGCCGTGCTCCTGGCCCAGTTGCCAACGGCCAATGGCGCGCTTGCCGCATCGGATGAAGCAAAGCTGGACACCGGGCGCATCCAGAAGGCGATCAATGGATGCGGCAAGGGCAAGGCTGTCGAACTGAAGCCGGAGGGGGAGAAGACGGCGTTTCTGAGCGGGCCGCTGGTGCTGCGCACGGGCGTGACGCTGCTTGTGGACAACGGAGCGACGCTCTTTGGATCGCGCAATCCCGCCGACTATGAGACGCACCCGGGGAGCTGCGGCATCGTGAACAACAAGGGCAGGGAATGCAGGCCGCTGATCGGAGCTATGGGGGCAAGGGATGCGGCCGTGATGGGCGATGGCGTGATTGACGGGCGCGGCGGATCGACCCTTCTGGGCGGCCCGGAGAAAGGCAAGACCTGGTGGCAGTTGGCGGAGGAGGCGCGCGCGGGCGGACGGCAGCAGTGCCCGGAGATCATGTCCATCGACCGATCGGACAACTTCACGCTGTACCGCATCACGCTGAAGAATTCGCCAAACTTCCATGTGATGTACCGCGGAGGCAACGGCTTCACCGCGTGGGGGGTGAAGATCGACACGCCGAAGAATGCGCGGAACACGGATGGGATCGACCCGTCGTCGGCGAAGAACGTGACCATCACGCACTCGTGGATCAGCACGGGCGACGACAATGTGGCGATCAAGGCGGGAAGCGATGGGCCGATGACGAACGTCACGATCTCGCACAATCATTTCTATTACGGCCACGGCGTTTCCATCGGAAGCGAGACGAATGGCGGAGCGAGCGCGATTCGCGTGGAGGACCTCTCCATCGACGGCGCGGACAACGGCATTCGCATCAAGTCGAACCCGAGCAGGGGCGGCCTGGTGCATGACGTGAAGTACTCCGACGTTTGCCTGCGCAACGTGAAGAACCCGATCCTGATGGACACCAATTACAGCTACGCGGGGACAGCGACGAACCTGTATCCGGTGTTCACCGGGATTGTGCTGCGGGATGTGCGGGTCGAAGGCGGCGGCAGGATCACGCTGAACGGGCTGGACGCGAAGCACCGTCTGGGAATCCAGCTCGACGGCGTGATGCTCGATGCTCCCCAGAGCTACAAAATGGTGGCGCGGGACGCGGACGTGAAGCTGGGGCCGGGGCCGGTGAACTTCACGCCGTCGGGCGATGGCGTGGTGGTGACGGGCAGCGCAGGGCAGGGCAAGTTGAAGGGCTGCGAGGGGATGCTGGTGGCGTTTCCCCGGTAGCTGGTGGCGGTTTCCCCGGTAGGCCGGTCGGCGCGAGTTGGAGCGGTTTCCAGCGAACTCTCCGCGTGTCGGACAACGGCTGCGGCGCTCGCTGGAATGCTGCCCGAAGCGTATGCGTTGTGCTAGAATCGCGCGCATTGGAGGGTGGAACCATGGCCCGCTATACCAGACGTGAATTCCTGAAAACCGGACTTGTCGCAGGCGCGATCATCGGCGCTGGCAGCCTGCCTTTGAGCGCGCAGCCGGAGACGGCGACGGACTGGGTGACGCTCGGAAAGTCCAATGTGAAAGTGACGCGGCTCGCGTTCGGCACGGGGAGCATGGGCGGGAGGGTGCAGCGCGACCTGGGGCAGGAGGAGTTCACCCGGCAGGTGCGCTATGCGTATGACCGCGGCATTCGCTTCTTCGAGACGGCCGAGTCCTACGGGGACATGCACAGGATGCTCGGCGTGGCCCTGAAGGGAATTCCCCGCGAGAATTACCGACTGATGTCGAAGGTGACCACGCTGGAAGGCGTGGACCCGATCGCAAAGATCGACGAGCTGCGCAAGCTGGCGAACACGGATTATTTTGACATCATGCTGCTGCACTATCAGCACACCGGGACGTGGCCGCAGGACACGCTTCGCTGGCAGGACGGGATTCTGGAAGCGGAGTCGAAGAAGATGGTGGTGTCGCACGGAGCTTCAGTGCATGGGCTGCCTGCGCTGCGGCAGATGCCGGGAAACAAGTGGCTCCAGGTGGCGATGATTCGCGTGAATCATAACGGAACGAAGATGGACGCTGAGAACTACAACACGCCCGGCCTGGGCAATGTGAACGAGGTGGTGGAGCACGTCAGGCAGGTGCGCCAGGATGGCATGGGCGTGATCAGCATGAAGCTGGTGGGAGAGGGCGTGTTCAATCACGAGGACCGCCAGAGGGCGATGCGGTTCGCCTTCAGGAACGCCGGCGTCAATAGCGTGACGCTTGGCTACAAGAGCACCGGCGAGATCGACGAGGCGATTCAGAATTTGAATCTGGCGCTGGCGTAGGGTTCTGCTCCCTGGAAACGGGTTGAGCGGAGTTCAAGCGCGAAGGAAGATGGAGTGTCCTCCTAAGCTGTCTCACTCAAGGGGTTCACCCCACTTCTCTACAACTGGAAGCTCTCTCCAAATCCCCTCTGCAACCTGAAGGAGCCGATTCGCGAAGGAGCCGGTTCGCGCCGCCGCTATGCGTCCAGCTTGTAGCGGGTTTCGGCGATGCGGTAGAGGGGGCGCCACACCAGGCGGTTGACGGTGACGACCATGAGGGCCATCACGATGGTGGCCAGCAGAAGGACGTGGAACTGGCCGTGGTCGCTGGCGGCGCTGATCTGCGCTCCCAGTCCGAGGGTATGCAGGGTCTGCCCCTTCAGGTGGAAGTATTCGGCGATGATGCTCGCGTTCCATGCTCCGCCGGATGCCGTGACCAGGCCGGTGATGAGGTAGGGGAAGATGCCCGGCAGGATGACCGTCTGCCAGCGCTGCCGCCGGGTGAAGCGGAAGAGGTTGGAGACTTCGCGCAGGTCGGTGGGAATGGCCATGGCGCCCGCAATCACGTTGAACAGGATGTACCACTGCGCGGCCAGCAGCATGAGAACGATGGAGCCGATGCCGAGCCCGCCGCCCATGGCCATCAGGGCGAGGATGATGATCGGGAACAGGATGGGAGCGGGGAAGGCGGCGGCGATCTGGACGATGGGCTGAACGATGCGCGCGAGCTTCGGGTTGAAGCCGATGGCGACGCCAACGGGGAT
>JAJZHR010000266.1 GCA_021810815.1 Acidobacteriota bacterium
TGACAGGCTTAGCCGATGCGCGCGGCGAGCAGCCCGGCCAGCAGCGCGGTGCGCGGGGCGATGGAGTCGAGGAGGACGGATTCGGTGGGCGCGTGGGCACCGTGGCCGACGGGTCCGAGGCCGTCGAGGGTGGCGATGCCGAGGGCGGAGGTGAAGTTGCCGTCGGAGGCTCCGCCGGTGGCTGCTTCGTCGAGCGGCCAGTCGAGCTGGGCGGCCAGGCGCTGGGCGAGACGAAAAAGCTGGACGGTGCCGCGAGTGCGCTCCATGGGCGGACGGTTGATGCCGCCGGTGACGGTGACGGCGCAGTCGCGGCCGAGCGGGGTGGGGCGAAGCGAGAGAAAGCGGCGCTCCAGGCGCGGGCCGTCGGCGCGGCGCGCAATGCGGAGATCGACCTCGGCCCAGGCGTGGTCGGCGATGATGTTGGAGCGGGAGCCGCCGTGGATGATGCCGACGTTGACGGTGATGCCGCGCGATGGGTCGGTCCAGTCGCTGACCCGCTCGACGAGACGGGCCAGCTCGCGGATGGCGGAGCGGCCGGAGGCGAAGTCGACGCCGGAGTGGGCGGCGCGTCCGGTGACGTGGATGCGGAAGTTGCCGGTGCCTTTGCGCGCGGTTTTCAGGGCGAGTCCCTGGGCGGGTTCGAGGACGAGGACGGCGGAGGATTCGCGGGCGAGCGACTCGGTGAGCGCGCGGGAGACGGGACTGCCGATCTCCTCGTCGGAGACAAGTAGGAGGATGACCTGGTGGCCGCAGGAGCGGGTGAGCAGGGCGGCCTCCTGCAGCATGCGGAGCGCGGTGAAGGCCATGGCGACGCCGGTTTTCATGTCGAGGGAGCCGGGACCGCGGAAGCGCTCGGCGTCGATGCGGCAGGGCATGGCGGGCAGGGTGCCGAGTGGCCAGACGGTGTCGAGATGGCCGAGGATGAGGGTGCGGGAGGTGGCACGCGGGTCGCCGAAACGGATCTCAAGCAGATGGCCGTGGGCGCGCTGGCGGTGAAGACGGACGCGGCCGCCGAGCGAGCGGGCATGGGCGGCGACGAGCGCGCCGCAGCGGTCAACGGCAGCCTTGTCGTCGGAGGGGGATTCGGCGAGGACGAGCGTGCGGGCCAGAGCGAGCAGGTCGGGCTGGAGACGACGGGCACCGGCCAGCAGCGCGCGCATGGGGATGGGGCTGGTGCCGGTCGTGCTGGGGCTGGTGGTGCGGGAGCTGGCGGTGCGGGATTTTGCTGTGCTGGGTTTGGCGGAGCTGGATGCTGTGCGGGTGGGCATGCAAACACTGTCGCACATGGGGGCTGGGTTTGGGTGGCGGGAAAACAATGGGGAGTCGGCGTTGCGGCCGGCTCCCCATTGTTTTTTTGTTTTTACTCCGAACCGTCAAGCGGCGCGGAGAATGCTGTGTAACCAACGCGAATCAAGGGAAAGCCAGGCAAAACTGCAAGTCTGCTGGCTTGTCCACTATAGCAGGGAATGGCTGTGCAAAACCTTCAGCTTTCCCGCGGAACTGCGGCGGGAATGATGTGGCGAGGCGGTTCTACGGCACACTTGTCGCATACCTCCGCGAAGAATGGTAGCAATGCGTCTTGTGGCGTCTGACCCTTCTCATAAGTCCCTTGTACTTCAATGCTGTTGGTCAGGCAGGGGTGGTGCAATTCGCTCATCTTGTGGTTTTCACGAACTGACTGCCATACCAGCCCAAAGTTTGTAATGCCTTCAAGTCCTGCAATCCATGTGTAGGGCGGCTCAATTCCCAAGGATTGGAGATAGGAGCCGTATTCCTTAAGCTTTTGATTAAAGCATTGCACTATTAAATTGAGATCGATAACGCTGACCCTGCTTTTTGAGATAGGGCTGACCCTGCTTTTTAAATAGTTTGTATCGATGCTCCAAATCTCTCCGGTTGTAAATGCGATGACGATCGAATTTGATATTACTGGTCCGCTTGAAATTTCTGGATGGGCGGAATACCATCCGATTCCGTCCTCTGCGCGGAAACGGCCACTGAGCCAATTATTCATTGGCTGTAAGAGTGCGCCATGTTGTTCGTGGTCCTTATCCTTCAGCTCGTGTAGAGGCCACTTTTTATTCTGCGCTTGAGTAGGCAGCACCCTGAGATACATGGCCGGACCATCCTCCAGGTGCAGTTTGCGCTGTTTTGCATCGAAACACAATTCTGTCAGGCCTATTTCCGTCCTATGGTCACCTTCCGAGATGGGTGGTCGAAAGCGGGCTTTGCCCAGCACGGGGGCTTTGGCGGGAAACGCCTCTGGTTTTGTCACTGGAACGATCTCTCGATGATGATCGAGCACGGCTCGAAGCTTAGCTTTGAGAGTTTGAACGAGATTCTTGAATTCCTTGTCTCGATCCTCATTTGCGTTTTCAGTTGAATACGTATATACGATCGGAAACAGCTTGTGGGCAAGATCAAAGGGCAAGTTCTCTCTACTTGGAGCTCCCGATGCCGCATTCATCACGGAGATCACTCTCATATCCCCCAGAGCTTTTAACGCGTACCCATACTCGATCATGACGTTCGGGTTGGGCACTCCTCCGCCGTTCGTTCGATTCGCAACGAATGTGAGGTCACCGACAAAGCAGAGGGCGTTGTCGATTTTTCCGAGTATCGTATCGACGATGGACGGCGAGCCAGAAACTCCTTTCGTATCCTTGTCTACCTTCAGTTGCGGGGCTTCCTGTCGATCCGCATCTTTAACCTCGAGGTCTAAGTTGATTTCTTTTACTGCGCGCTTGAGCGCTTTCTCGATGAAGTTTCTTCCGATTTTTGAATCGGTGTCGCTTTGCCACGAAAAGAAGACGGTTTGGCTCATTGCTATGTCCTGACTTAAGTAGGCTGACTTTCAAGAAACAGTCTAATCGCAGGATTCCTCCAGTCGACGCACCTTGTTTGAGGTGTTGCATAGGAAAGGGTGGAAATGTGATGTCTGGCATCAGAGTTCGTTGAGGATGAGGGCGATGCGGCCGATGAGGAGGTCGTTGGGGGTGTCGGTGGGTTCGAGGATATCGGCGGGGGCTTCGGGTTGGTGGGGTCGGAGGAGGATGCGGTTGGAGAGGAAGTCGACGTAGCGGACGGCGAGGTGCTGGTGGTTGCGGACGGCGTAGAGGCGTGGCAGGGAGGTGTCGTGGGTGTGGTAGGGGGCGAAGGAGTTGTAGTGGCGGTCGAGGACGACGATGGCGTGGGGCAGCAGGATGGGGTGCATGCCGCGGACGTCGGAGGCGGAGAGTCGGATGGCGACGAAGCGTTCCCACTGGCGGCGGGAGGCGGTGCAGCGCGGGCGGAAGGAGCGGAGGGTTTCTGCGGGGAAGTGGAGGATGCGTTGGACGCTGGAGGCGCGGATGTAGGGTTCGGCTAGTGCGACGGAGTGGCTGACGAGCGGGACCTGGCCGGCTTCGCCGATCTGTTCGGAGAGCAGAGCGCCGGTGTTTCGGGTGGAGGGAAGCAGGTCGGCGATGACGAGGTTCTGCGCACGCAGGATCTTGTCCAGCGTGGCGAGCGAGAGTTGACGTCGGCCGTGCAGGAAGTTGGACAGATGGGGCTGACCGATGCCAGTTTGCCTTGCGAGTAAGGAAACACTGAGAGTTCCCCGGTTGATTCGTCGCAGCAACTCGGATCGAACCCGCTCCTGCAGTTGCGAAAAGTTCACCATGTGGAAAATTCGCTGTCCGCAATAGCCCGGAGGCGGACGGCATTTCTTGTAGAAAAGCTTCTCTCGGATGATCGTCCCATATTTCGGGTTTTGTCCAACGGCGGGTGGGGGGTGCATCCAGTTTCTAACAATTGGGATTGACGGGGAACGGCGAGGCCCGTAGGGTAGTCACACTTTCTCAAACTCTGTGGGAGACGGAAGACGAGCCGCATGCAGACACGCAAGAAATCGCATGAGCCAATGGCAGAATCGACCCGAAAACAGTCGAAGCGATGCGGCTGCGAAGGGCTGGTTTTCCGTCACCCCGGGGATGCGTTCGCGCGGACGCATTGGACGAAGCAGAGGGAGAGCTTCCAGAATCTGTGCGCCATGAGCATGACACTTTTTGTTCGAAGGCGCCGAAACATCCCCCAGCAGGACGCAAGAGGCCTGCGCGGTTTCGGTTCCTTCCATTTACCTGCACTTGCAGCCCAGAGCTGCGGGCAGGTGCTTCTCGAAGTGTGGAGATATGGTCATGAATTTGCGCGTACAACTCAAAGTATGCGAGGGCTGTGGGTGCCTGTGGTATCGCACCCAAAACGACAATAGCGGTGGAAAGATGCAGGTGTATTGCGCCAGCTGTGCAAAGCGGCTGACGGATTTTCCACCTCCACAGACCCGTGCGCGGCGGGGTAGACCGCGCAAACTGGCAGTGCCCACGCTGCTGGCTGTGGCCGAGGTTGCGGGAGGTGCTCGATGAGCGCGATTCCGCAGATGAGAGCCGAGGCAGTGCAGAAGAAGCAGATGAGCCGGTATCTGGCACCAGCGCTGGTGCGTACGCGGAAACCGGTGGTGGGCGTGGGCGCGGGCGGCGATCCGGTGGTCAGGCCGGGGCCGCAGGCTGGGCCGGATGTGCGGCCGGGCAACAGCGTGGAGGCACGTCGCGAGGCAGTGTGCGACGAACAGACGCTGGCA
>JAJZHR010000267.1:0-2638 GCA_021810815.1 Acidobacteriota bacterium
TTCATTCAATACATTTGTTGCACTTGGATTCTGAGTCCAAGCAGATTCCTTCGCTTCGCTGCGGAATGACAACCAGAGGGGCAACGGCAAGGGCAACGGCAAGGGCAACGGCAAGGGCAAGGGCAACGGCAAGGGCAAGCGGGTAGTAAGATGACCGTCATGCGCAGACCGACCTTTCGCATCACCCGCCGCTCGTTTCTTGCCTCCGCTGCTCTCTTTCCGGCTGCTCTCCGCGCGATGGTCAAGGAGCCTGCGGGAAAGCACTATCGGCTTCTGATCGGAACGTCCACGAAAGACGCCTCGAAGGGCATTTATGCGGCGGACTGGAATCCTGCTACGGGAGAGCTTTCGGCGGCGCGCCTGATTGCGGCCACGCCTACGCCCTCTTTCATCGCTGTCTCCAGCGCGGCACGGTCGCGGGGCACGGTGTATGCGTGCAACGAGGTGGAGGATTTTGCCGGGCCCAAAGGGCCGACCAAAGACGGGGCGGTTTCGGCCTTTCGGCCGGACGCGCAGTACGACAGCCTGCGGAGCCTTTCGCAACTGGACTCGGGCGGGGCAGGGCCGTGCCACGTTGCCCTGGATCGCACGGGGCGCTGCCTGTTCACGGCGAACTATGCGAGCGGGAGCGTGGCCTCGTATCCGGTGAAGGCGGACGGCAGCCTGGGGCCGATGGCCAGCTTCTTCCAGTTCCATGGGCACGGGCCGAATGCGGCGCGGCAGGAAGGGCCTCATGCGCACGGCTCCTTCCCTTCCCCGGACAATCGTTTTGTGCTGGTGAACGACCTGGGGACGGATCGCATCCATGTGTTCCGACTGAATGCGGAGACGGCGGTGCTGACGCCGCACGATCCTCCGTTCTTCAGCGTTGCGCCAGGCTCGGGACCGCGGCACCTGGCGTTCCATCCGAATGGCAGGTGGGTCTACTGCGTTGCGGAGATGGGTTGCACGGTGAGCCAACTGGCGTGGGACGCGGCGAAGGGAACGCTGCGGCTGGTGGGGAGCGTCAGCAGCATGGAGAAGGAGCGGACGGCGGCGGATACGGCGGCGGAGGTGGCGATCGACCCAAGCGGGCAGCACCTGTACGCGTCGACGCGCGGAGCGGATACGATCTGCGTGTTCAGCATTCACAGCGGGACCGGTGCTCTGTCGCTGGTTCAATCGGTGTCCAGCGGAGGCAGGACGCCGCGGCACTTCACGCTGGATGGTACGGGGCGGTGGCTGCTGGCGGCGAACCAGACGACAGGGAATGTGGTGGTGTTTCGCCGCGACCCGGCGGCAGGGACGCTGAAGGCGACCGGGGCGGAGTGCCAGGCGCCAGCGGCTACTTGCGTGGTGTTTGCGGAGGCTTAACACAGATCTAACCGCGGATTTCACGGATAAAAGCGGATAAAGGCAAAGGCTTAAGGGCGGATAAAGGCAAAGGCAGAAGCAGATTCCTCCGCTTCGCTGCGGAATGACAACCAGAAGAACGGGCAACGGCAGAAGCGAGAGCAAAGCAGAAGCGAGAGCAAGCTCGAAGCAAAGCAACAGAGAAGCGGCGGCAAGAGCAAGTCGCGCAGGAACAGGAGAATAATATGTCCCTTCATTGCACTGAATGGCGCAACTGGCCACGCTCTCTCGGCAGGGGCAGTCTGGATTTCCGCAGGGCGGTTGCGGTTGCTGCGGCGGCACTGTTTCTTGCTCCGGCTGGCGGGGCGGCTTTGGCGGCGGCTCGGCCGCAGGCGCTGGCGGGGCTGGCCTTGTTTCAGGAGACAGTGCCGGGCGGTAGGGTGCTCTATTCGGACACGGCGGACGCGAAGGCGGACATTGCGGCGGCGGAGGTGACGGCGCGGAAGTATCACCGCAACATCCTGCTGGACTTTGGCGGGAACTGGTGCGGAGACTGCCAGGTGCTGGACATCTACATGCACCGGAGCCCCAACCAGGAGCTGGTGGCGAAGAATTTTGTGGTGGTGCATGTGGACATTGGCCGCTACGACAAGAATGTGGATCTGGCAAAGAAATATGGAATTCCGCTGGCGAAGGGAGTGCCGGCGCTGGCCGTGCTGAGTCCAACAGGAAGGATGCTGTACAGCCAGAAGCAGGGAGAATTCGAGAACATGCGGAACATGGATCCGGCATCGCTGACGGCTTTCCTGACCAAGTGGAAGCCGGCGCAGTAACTGCTGCGGGGCTGCTCGAACGCCGCTGCGGGGTTCGATGCAATGCGGCTGCTGGTCGGCTGGAATGCAAGCCGAAGCAGCGGAACAGGTAGAATGTGTTCGGCTGGAAAAAACGAGCTCCTGCAACAGACGACGCTCTCCTGAAACCATTTTTGCAAGCCAACGACGGCCCGCTATGACGAGCAAAGGATCAAGCACAACCGAATGAACCCTCTATTCACCGACGCAAACTGGAACACCCGCAAGGAACCCCGCCGCGCAAAGATCGTTGCCACCCTTGGCCCCTCCTGCAGCACAGAAGCAACTTTTCGAGAGCTGGTTCGCGCGGGTCTGGACGTGGCGCGGCTGAACTTTTCGCACGGAACGCACGCGCAGAAGTCCGAGCTGATCCAGATGGTGCGCAAGGTGGCGCGCGAGGAGAGCAAGCCGATCTGCATCCTGGCCGACCTGCAGGGGCCGAAGATCCGCACGGG
>JAJZHR010000267.1:2648-4593 GCA_021810815.1 Acidobacteriota bacterium
GGATCACAAAGCCGTCCTTCTGAAAGAGGGAGAGACGATCACGATCACGCCGCGCGAGGTTCCGGGGACTGCGGAGCTGGTGGGAACGACGTTCAAGACGCTGGCGGAGAACCTGGAGCCGGGATCGCGCATTCTGCTGTCGGACGGACTGATCGAGCTGCGCGTGAAGCAACTGCACGGCAACGACGTGGAGTGCGAGATTGTGAACGGCGGCATGCTGGGAGAGAACAAGGGCATCAACCTGCCGGGGATTCCGGTGCGCGTTCCCTCGCTGACGGAGAAGGACGAAGAGGACCTGGAGTTCGCGATTGCGGAAGGAGCCGACGTGATCGCGGTCTCGTTCGTGCGCACGGCGGAGGATGTTCGCCACGTGAAGCACCGCATTGCTGCTCTGGGAGCGGATACGTGGGTGATTGCGAAGCTGGAGAAGCCGCAGGCTATCGAGCATCTGGAGAGCATTCTGGAGGTGGCTGATGGCGTGATGGTGGCGCGCGGCGATCTGGGCGTGGAGGTTCCGCCGGAGAAGGTGCCGGCGATTCAGAAGCACGTGATCCGGAGGGCTGCGGAGTATCGCAAGCCGGTGATTACGGCGACGCAGATGCTGGAGTCGATGATCGAGAATCCGCGGCCGACGCGGGCGGAAGCATCGGATGTGGCGAACGCGATCTACGACGGCTCCGACGCCGTGATGCTGTCGGGAGAGACGGCGGCGGGCAAGTATCCGGTGAACGCGGTGGCCATGATGGCGAACATCGTGACCGAGACCGAGAGCCAGATGCGGAGCGAGCCGCAGCCGACGCGCAAGCGGTTTGGGCGGATACGGCTGTCGATCGCGGAGACCATCTGCGAGAGCATGGCGCATGCAGCGGAGGACCTGGACCTGGCGGCAATCGCCATCTTCACGGAGACGGGTGCCAGCGCGCGGCTGCTTTCAAAGTATCGCCCGGAGCCTCCGATCTATGCTCTGAGCTCGTTTCCGGCGGTGATCCACAGGTGCATGATGCTGTGGGGCGTGCAGCCGATTCTGTGCGACAAGTTCGAGAACACGGACAAGCTGGTGGACATGGCGGAGCAGATCCTGGTGGCTGCAGGACATGTGCATGCGCGGCAGACCATGGGCATTGTGGCGGGAACGCGGACCAAGAGCGGCGCCACGAACTTCATGCGGCTGCACCTGGTGGGCGACAGCGATGTGCCTGCGGCGAAGAAGAAGGCGGAGGCTGTGGCCGAGGTATAACGGGCTTTCAATACGGACCCAAAACGAGGACAGTCCACATCCGGATTTTCGAGATGTGGGCTGTCCTCTTTGCGTAGCGACTCACCTCCCTTCCCCTACAATCGTTTCCATGGGCCGCATCCGTGTTTTGTCAGACCAGGTCGCCAACCAGATCGCCGCTGGCGAGGTGGTGGAGCGGCCAGCTTCGGTGGTGAAAGAGCTGCTGGAGAACGCTCTGGACGCGGGGGCGACGCGGATACGGATCGAGGTGGAGGGCGGAGGGAGGAAGCTGATCCGCGTCTCCGACGATGGCTGCGGCATGGTGCGCGACGACGCGATGCTGGCATTTGAGCGACATGCGACCTCGAAGATTCGATCGAGCGACGACCTGCTTTCGATTGCCACGCTGGGGTTTCGCGGGGAGGCGCTGCCCTCGATCGCGTCCGTGTCTCGGCTGCACCTGACGACGCGCTGGGCAGAGGACGCGGTGGGCACGGAGATCGAGATCGCAGGCGGGAAGATGCTGCGGGTGGAGGACGTGGGCGTTCCAGCGGGGACGGTATTCACCATCCGCGACCTCTTCTACAACACGCCGGCGCGGCGGAAATTCATGAAGTCGGAGCAGACGGAGCTGACGCATGTGGCGGCGCTGGTGACGCATTATGCGCTGGCGCATCCGGGCAAGCATTTCGAGCTGCACTCGGCGACGCAGACGCTGCTGTCGGCGCC
>JAJZHR010000268.1 GCA_021810815.1 Acidobacteriota bacterium
GAGTCCCTCAAGCTCGCAACCCTTCGCCAGCGCAAACCTCACTGCATTGCCGATCTGCTCATGCGCGGTGCGGAAGGGAACTCCCTTGTGCGTGAGATAGGTGGCCGCTGCCATCGCGTTCAGGTACCCGGTCTGCGCGGCTGCCGCCATGCGGTCGAAGTTGAATTGGAGAGAGCGCGTGAAGCCGGGCAGAACCGAGAGGATGCCTGCCATGGTGTCCGCAGCGTCGAAGACGGGCTCCTGCCCCTCCTGCAAATCCTTGTTGTAGGCGAGCGGCAGGCCCTTGATCAGCATGGTCAACGTGGTCGCCGCACCCATCAGACGGGCGCTCTTTCCGCGGATCAGCTCTGTGAGGTCGGGGTTCTTCTTCTGTGGCATCGCGCTCGACCCGGTGGAGAACGCCTCCGGCAGGTCGATGAAGCCGAATTCGGCGGTGGAGTGCAGAGTGATCTCCTCTGCGAAGCGCGAGATGTGCAGCCCCAGAACGGAGAGCGCCTGGGTGAACTCCAGGGCGAAATCTCTGTCGCTGGTGGCGTCCATGGAGTTGGACGTTGGAGCGTCGAAGCCGAGAGCGCGCGCAGCAATGGAGCGGTCGAGGGCGAGCGTCGCACCGGCGATGGCACCAGAGCCGAGGGGGCAAAAGTTCATGCGCCTGCGGCAGTCGGAAAGGCGCGCAGCATCGCGCAGCAGCATTTCAACATAGGCCAGCAGCCAGTGCGCCACCAGCACAGGCTCAGCGCGCTGCAGGTGGGTGTAGGAGGGCATGATTGCGCTGCCCGCGGCCTCGGCTTGATCGAGGAGAGACGTCAGCCAGTTCTGCAATCCGGCCGTGGCGGCGTCGATCTGGTCGCGCACGAAGAGGCGCATGTCTGTGGCGATCTGTTCGTTGCGGCTGCGGCCGGCGTGGAGCTTCAGGGCGAGCGAGCCGATCTCTTCCGTGAGGGCGAGTTCGACGAAGTGGTGGATGTCTTCCGCGTTCGTGTTCGTGCGCAGCCAACCGTCGCCAAGCTGCTTTGCCTTTGCCGCAAGAGCATCGAGCCCGGTCAGCATTGCGGCCAGCTCCGCGTTGTCAAGAACGCCAGCAGCCGCGATGGCGCGGGCGTGCGCCTTTGACGCGGCGATCTCCTGAGGGAGCAGGCGCCAGTCGAAAGGGAAGCTGCGTTGCCACTGCTCGAAGGTGCGGTCGAGGGGATCGCGGAAGCGGCCGGACCACATTTTTGCGGGTTGTTGGGAACTGCTCATTTTCTGTGCTTCGTCTCTTTGGTTGCAATTTCCGGGTTTTATACTACCTGCAACATTCACCGATTCGTTATGGTTTGCGGTTGCTCCTTCGACACGGGTAAAGGGGATGCAACACCAAGGCGACTGCCATCATCTTGTCCTCGTTGATCTCCTTTAGTACGAAATCAGCGAGGCGCAGGGTCGGGATTGTCCCCACTAACTAGGTGCGGCATCTCGGTGCCCTTGCTGAGTGTTAGGAGGCCAGTCTGGGCATAGGTCAGCAGCTTGGCGCGGGTGTCGGTGATGTCGAGATTTCGCATGGTGAGCTGGCCGATGCGGTCTCTAGGGGAGAAGGCGGATTCGGTCTTCTCCATCGAGAGGCGCTCGGGAGCGAAGGTGAGGTTGGGCGACTCCGTGTTCAGGATGGAGTAGTCGTTGCCGCGGCGCAACTCCATCGTGACCTCGCCGGTGACGGGCTTGGCGACCCAGCGCTGCGCGGCTTCGCGCAGCATGATGGCCTGGGGATCGAACCAGCGGCCCTGGTACAGCAGGCGGCCCAGCTTGCGACCGCTCTCGCGGTACTGCTCGATGGTGTCCTCGTTGTGGATGCCGGTGATGAGGCGTTCGTAGGCGATGAACAGCAGGGCCAGGCCGGGCGACTCGTAGATGCCACGGCTCTTGGCCTCGATGATGCGGTTCTCGATCTGGTCGCTCATGCCGAGGCCGTGGCGGCCGCCGATGCGGTTGGCTTCGAGCATGAGTTCGACGGCATCGGGAAACTCCCGGCCATTGAGGCGGACGGGGACGCCTTCCTCGAAGCGGACTGTCACCTCTTCGCGATGGACCGCAACGTCGTCGCGCCAGAAGGCTACGCCCATGATGGGAGCCACGATCTTCATGCTGCTGGAGAGAAGCTCCAGGTCCTTGGCCTCGTGCGTCGCTCCGAGGATGTTGGAGTCTGTCGAGTAGGCCTTTTCCGCGGACATCTTGTAGGCGAAGCCGGATTTCTCCATGAACTGCGACATCTCGGCGCGGCCGCCAAGCTCGTCGATGAAGGCGGGGTCGAGCCAGGGCTTGTAGACCTTCAACTCCGGGTTGGCGAGCAGGCCGTAGCGGTAGAAGCGCTCGATGTCGTTGCCCTTGAAGGTGGAGCCGTCGCCCCAGATGTTGACGTCGTCCTCCTTCATGGCGGACACCAGCATCGTGCCGGTGACGGCGCGGCCGATGGGTGTCGTGTTGAAATAGGTGACGCCTGCGGTGGTGATGTGGAACGCGCCCGATTGCAGCGCAGCGATGCCTTCGCGGACAAGCGGCCCGCGGCAGTCGACGAGGCGCGCCTTAACCGCGCCGTACGCAAGCGCCTTGCGGGGAATCTCGTCGTAGTCGGCTTCATCCGGCTGGCCGAGGTTCGCAGTGTAGGCGTAGGGCTGCGCGCCGTTGCGCTTCATCCAGTGAAGGGCGGCGCTGGTGTCCAGTCCGCCGGAGAAGGCGATGCCGACCTTCTGGCCAGCGGGCAGGTTTTCAAGAATCACGGACATGATGGCGCAAGACCTCGATGGTTCGACTACGCGAAATGGCGTTATGGGCGCGATAAAAGGGCTTTACACCATTCTATGCGCCGTGCGGGGACGGGCTGCTACCTTCAATGCTGCCTTCGATACATCCAGAGCCGCTGTCTCGCTACGATGAAACTGCATCGCGCGTGGCTCCGCCGAGGAGCATCAGGAGAATCGCCTTCTGCATGTGCATGCGGTTCTCTGCCTGGTCGAACACCACTGACTGCGGCCCATCCAGAATCTCGTCCGTCACCTCCGCGTTGCGGTGCGCTGGAAGGCAGTGCATGAAGGCGGCGTTCGCCGCAGCGTGGTCCATCAGCGCGCGGTTCACCTGGTACGGCGCGAAGATAGGCGCGCGACGTGTGGCCTCGTGCTCCGATCCCATGCTGGTGCAGACGTCGGTGTAGACGGCGTCGGCTCCTTCGACCGCTTTGAGTGGATCGTGCGTCAGAGCGATGCTGCCGCCGGTGGTCTCCGCGATTTCTATGGCTTGCGCCACCACGTCCAGTTTGGGAGAGTAGCCCTTTGGCGTGGCAATGGTGCAATGCACACCGAGCTGCGCCGCCGTGAGCAGCAGCGAGTGGCACACGTTGTTGCCGTCGCCGACGTAGGCGAACTTCAGCCCGCGCACGGAGCCGAACCTCTCTTCCAGCGTAAAGAAATCCGACAGCGCCTGGCAGGGATGCTCGTAGTCGCTGAGCGCGTTGATCACAGGGACGCGCGCATAGGCTGCCATCTCCGTGATGGTGTCGTGCGCGTAGGTGCGCAGCACGAGCACGTCCATCCACCGCTCGACATTGCGCGACATGTCGGAAAGCGACTCGCGCTCGCCGAGAGGAGACTGCGTCTGGTCCACGAAGATCGCATTGCCGCCGAGGGTGTTGATGGCAGCCTCGAAGGTGAGGCGCGTGCGCAGCGACGCCTTCTCAAAGAACATCACCATCTGTTTCGCGTCCAGCGCGTGGCGGTAGGCTTCTGGATGCTGCTTGACGGCGTGCGATAGCTGCATGATCGCTGCCGTCTCGTTCACGGAGAGGTCGGCGATGGAGCAGAGGTCGCGGCCCACGAGCGAGGCGGCCGCGCCTGCGAAGCCGTCGGTTGGCGCAAGTGCGGGCGCTGCTGCGGAGTGCAGAGCCTTTGCGTGCATAATCAGTGTCTTGCTAGCCATTGGCGTGTTCTCCTGCTGGTGCTGCCTGGGCGGCCATGGCCGCGTGGGCGTGCTGGTGTTGGGAATCGTGGGAGCGCTGATCGAGCACTTCATCCAGCGCGGTCATGGCCGTGTCGATGTGCTCGCGCTCCAGCGTGAAGGGGGGAAGGAAGCGCAGCACCGTGTCGCTGGTGCGGTTGATGATGATGCGGCGCTCCATCATGTCGTCGGCGACCTGCTTGGCCAGGTCTGCAGAGTCCAGTTCCACGCCGAGCATCAGTCCCATGCCGCGCACGTCCACAATGCAGCGATGCCTGGTGGCGAGCGTCCGCAGTTGCTGCTCGAAATATGCTCCCACTTCGCGGACGTGGCCGAGCATGTCCGACTGGCGCATGTGGTCGATGACGGCGATGGCGACGGCGGAAACAAGAGGCCCTCCGCCAAAGGTCGTTCCGTGCATTCCCGGCGTGATGGCGCGCGCTGCTTCTTCGGTGCACAGCATGGCTCCGATAGGCAGGCCGCCGCCGAGAGGCTTGGCCAGTGTGGTCACATCGGGAAGGATGCCGTAATTCTGATAGGCGCACCACTTGCCCGTGCGTCCCATGCCGGACTGTATTTCATCCGCCAGCAGCAGTGCTCCGGTGGAGTCGCAAAGCT
>JAJZHR010000269.1 GCA_021810815.1 Acidobacteriota bacterium
CTTTGGCCAGCATCGCTTCCAAAAGGCTCAAAGTCGACGCCGTATTGTTGCGAAAATAAATCTCCGGCTTCACCATCGATTCGCCGGCCTCGATCAACGCGGCGAAGTGCATTACGGCGTCGAATGGCTGGCCCTTCTTGGCTGCCTCTTCAAACAGGCTCTCCAGTTGCTGCCGATCCGCCAGCTCGCCCTCGACAAACTCCACTCCCGCCGGAACCAGATCGCGACGGCCATGGCCCAGGTTGTCAAAGACCGTGGCTTGATGGCCACGCTCCACCAGCAATCCCGCCACCGTGCCGCCGATATAACCGGCCCCGCCCGTCACCAGAATGTTCACAATTTCGTTCCCTTCACCGCATCTATCTGCGCTAACCTGAGTCTATACAGAACAATGACATGCTTCAAAGATGGGGGCTAGCCGAAAGATCGCACAGCCAATGACCTTCAAAAGCAGACGTCGTCCATTTCGGGAGTTTGTTTTCGCCTCGAAATCCTATGAACGTCAATACAAGCTCCCTTGCGTGTTTGGAACTCCGATACCCCTTCCGCCTTTTTGCAACGATGCAACTATTGTGGGACGAGGCGAAGGCGAAACCTACTTTACAATGAGGGCAATCGCCTTCATATTTTCCCCGATGGCAACAGTTTTCGCGTTTCCCCCATCGGACGTAGGAGGGCTTCTGTCGGATAGAGCGATTGAACCAGGTTTCGTGCGTCAGGCCCGCCGTCCAGGACGATCCGTCTTGATCCCTGCTTCGGCTCAGACTAGCCTACTCGGCCTGCAGCTTGATGGAATGGCCTCTGGTTGTGTTCACGGAGCGCCGCGATAATGCATCTCGAAAGGGGATTGAGTCCCGCGTTTGTATTGAACCAGTGCCTTGCGGCTCAACCGCGCACCTATTGGTTCAGTCACGAGGTCTAAAAGAAATGGCCGCAGATCAACTCCCAATTCGAGCCAACTTCGGTTTGCTCCCCGAACCGCAGAGAAGCACGGCCTCGTTTGTCACCAGTTCGGTGGTCAACCTCGCCATCCTGGCTCTTATCCTTTACTTCGGCGTAGCTGTCAGGCACGCAGTCCAGACACACAAGTTCGAGCAAACCGACCTGATCTTGCCCACCAAGCCTCCTCCGCCGCCGGCCAAGCTCAAAATAACTCCGCCACCCAAGATTCAGCCGCCCACGCCACCCGAGCTCAAGCTGGAGGCACCGCGCATCAATCTACCCAAGCCTGAGCCCAAGCCGGAGATCAAGCCTATCCAGATGGAGGCCAAGGTAGCGCTGCCGATGGTTAAAGAGGCCAAGCCTTCCATCATCCTCGCGCCCCAGCCCAAGGCCGCCCTCACTGCGGCCGCTCCCGCTCAGGTAGCGCAGGCCCATCCTTCCACCAGGCAAGTGCATCTTGGTGAAACCTTCGGCGTCACGCCCAATCCCAACGCCACACGGCCGGCCACCATCGCCGCCATCGGCAATCCCTACGGAGGCATGACCGGGCGCGCCGAAGCCCCCCGCGGAGTGGTTGGTTCCACCGGCATCGGCAACGGTACGCATGCCGGCTCAAACGCCGGCGTGGTGGGCCGCGTAGCCTCCGCCGGCATTCCCGGCGCAACCGGAACCTCCGGAACGTATCAGGGCAAGGTCGCCTCCGCCGGCATCCCCGCTATGCAACAGGTTGCCACCGCGGCCCCGATCGCCAACGGCACTCCGCGTTCCACCAATCTTGAGGTCCTGTCCAAACCTCCCGTGCAGTACACCGCCGAGGCCCGCCAACTCCGGGTTCAGGGCGACGTCGTCTTGCGCGTTACATTTACCGCCAACGGTCAGGTGCTGGTGCAGAGCATCGTGCATAGCCTCGGCCACGGCCTCGATGAAGAGGCCCGCCGCGTTGCTCAGCAGATTCGCTTTCGCCCCGCCACCCGCGATGGCCAGAAAGTGGACCTCACCACTAACATCACCATTACGTTCCAGTTAGCGTAGCATTGAACAGTTTGATCGAAAATAATTCAGGCTGGTTTCAGCCGCGGGTTGCCAAGACGCTGCAAGCCGCACAGAACAATTGGTCGCAGGAGCTTGAATAATGACGTTTCGGAAGATCCCCATTAGCCTTCTTATCCTCGCGCTCGGTGCCCAGACGGCTCTCGCCAAAAAACAGCCCAAGTACGAGCAGGCCCACCAGCTCACTGCCGCTCAACAGGCCCTGGTCCAAAGGGCCATCGCCCGCGAAAAGATCCTCATCCAGAGCATTCAGCAGCACACCCCGCTGGTCGAAACCTACATCCAGGACACCAAGCCCGATGTAAAGCTCTACCAAATCCCCATCGCTGACCAATACATGCTCAGCCGTGTCGACTTCGGCAAGGGCTTCTTCGACAAAACCTACCAGCCCCGCTCCGCCAAACAGAAGGGCTTCTTCAAGAACTCCCTCGCCTCCATCTCCGGGCTCACCAAGGCGCTCGGACTTGATACCAAGGTCACCTACAATCCGCTCGGCTTCACCGAGATGATGTTCCTCGACCCCAAAGGCTTCGACCAGAACCATTACGTCTTCAGCTTCGTCCGCCGCGAGTTCCTCGGTTCCGTCCGCACCTGGGTCTTCGACCTGCACCCCAAGGTCGCAGGCATGGGCCGCTTCTATGGCCGCATCTGGATTGAAGATCAGGACGGCAACATCGTCCGTTTCAACGGCACCTTCACGCCCGCGCGCAATGAAGATTCCTCCAA
Organism: Acidobacteriota bacterium; assembly: GCA_021810815.1. Classification (GTDB taxonomy): domain Bacteria; phylum Acidobacteriota; class Terriglobia; order Terriglobales; family Acidobacteriaceae; genus JAJZHR01. Next base: position 2,719 of record JAJZHR010000269.1, read on the forward strand.
GCTCTACTTCCACTTCGATAGCTGGCGCATGAACGTGCAGCCCGGCATCTGGCTGCCCGTCGCCATCTATGTCGAAGAGTCGCAGCGCATGGAGGGCTCCAAGACCGTCGGCCTCAAGGCCCAGACCCACTTCTGGGGCTACAGCCTCAAGCTCCCCACCCGCGACAGCGAAAACGTCAGCGTGACGGTGCAGGACGCCGAAGACAAGAGCGACGATTCGCAGGATGTCAGCCCGCTCCAGGCGCAGCGCGAGTGGATCACCCAGGCTGAAAACAACGTGATCGATCGCCTCGTCGAGGCCGGTCTCGTCGCCCCGCTCACCCCCAATGGCTACGAGCAGACCGTCCTCGAACAGATCGTCACCAACCTCGCCGTTCCCAACAACCTCGCCTTCACCAGCCCCATCCACTGCCGCGTACTGCTCACCGACACCGTCGAAACCACCACCGTCGGCAACACCATCCTCATCAGCAAGGGCCTCATCGACACCATGCCCAACGAGCCCACCATTGCGTCGGTCATCTCCATGGAGCTGGCGCACATCGTCATGGGCCACCACATCGACACGCGCTATGCCTTCAACGACCGGCTCCTCTTCCCCGACGAGGCCACCTTCCAGCGCATCGATATGTATCACTCCGACCACGACAACGAAGAAGCCCAGGCACAGGCCATGAAGTACCTGCAAGCCTCTATGTACAAGGATCAGCTTCCGCTTGCCGGCCTCTACTGGGAGCAGCTCGCCGATCGCAGCAAGGTGCTCAAGGCCCTCAACACCCCCAAGCTCGGCGACAGCCTGCTCCGCACCGACGGCACGCCATGGATGACCGCTCTCGCTCACGAAGCGCCAAAGATCAACTGGGACGACCTCACCCAGATCCCCGCCCTCCCGCTGGGAAGCTGGCTCAAGACCGACCCCTGGGACGATCGCGTCCACATGCTCAACGCCAAGCGCTATCTGCCCATGAACCCGCGCGACAAGATGCCGCTCGAGGTCACCCCCATCTACTTCAAGCTGCAGCGTTACACCGCCGCCAATGCAACCCCGGCCGGTGCCGCCGCGCCCGATGCAGCGGGACAAACACCTCCACCGGCCGCAAACCAGGGAACCCCGCCCACGGCCACTGCGCCGCCGGCCAACTCCGCCGCGCCGCAAACTCAGCAGCCGCCCGCGCCGCCGCAGCGCTAAACCCCATCTATATGAAAGAATGGCCGGGCCAAATCAAACTCCCGGCCATTCTTCCTTTGAGTTTCAGATCATCCAGGCTTGAAAGAACTGCAACAGTTTGCCACGACGGAAAAGGTTGACCCCATGAGACGATCTGCTTTTTTGTTATTCCTGTTCCTCGTCGGCGCAGTCGCCCTCGGTGCGGCCCAGGCAGTCCCGTCCGCCACCGAACGTCAGCTCGCCGTCACCGCCGGCGGCATGGTCTCCGGCTTTCAACCCGGCGAGGGCGGAAACAACCTGGTCGGCATCGGCGCATTCGTCGATGCCCGCTTCTCCCACTGGGTTCAGATCGAGGCCGAAGGCCGCTGGCTGCGCTGGAATCAGTTCTACGGCGAACATCAGGATAACTACCTCATCGGCCCCCGCGTCCCCCTCAAGCAGTTCGGCAAATTCAACACCTACGGCAAGGCCCTCATCGGCTACGGCAAGATGACCTTCCCTTACAATTACGGCTACGGCACCTTCACCGACCTCGCCTTCGGCGGAACCCTCGACTATCGCCTCTCCCGCAAGCTCACCCTCCGCGCCGCCGACTTCGAGTACCAGTACTGGCCCAAGTGGATCAACAATACCTCCCTCTCGCCCTACGGCGTCAGCGTCGGCATCGCTTACCGCGTCTACTAGGTTAAACGGTG
>JAJZHR010000270.1 GCA_021810815.1 Acidobacteriota bacterium
CGGCTGTCCATAACAGCCACCGACCTCGACCAGAGCATGAGGACGTCCTGCGCCGCCAGAGTGAAGAAGCCCGGCGCATGCACGATTCCAGCGCGCAAGCTGTACGACTACATCAAGCTGCTGCCTGATGGCGACATCAGCATCAAGCTGATGGACAATCACTGGGTGCAGATCCGCGCCGGCCGCTCCAACACCAAGATGGTGGGCATGGCGCGCGCGAACTTCCCCCAGGTGGCGGAATTCCCGGCCAGCGGCGAAACGCGCATTCCCGTGGCATCCCTGAAGGGCATGATCTCGAAGACCGTGTTCGCCATCTCGAACGAAGAGTCCCGCTATACCCTCAACGGCGCGCTGCTGGTGCTGAAGTCGGAGAGCATGGCCATGGTGGCGACCGATGGACATCGCCTGGCGCACGTCGAAAAGGTGGGCGAGTCGCTGGTTGGCATCAACGGCGAGAAGAAGACGCTGGTGCCCCGCAAGGCGCTCGCCGAGCTGCAGTCGCTGCTCAGTGGCACAGAAGAGGAGTTCGTCGATTTCGCCGACGATGGCGACCAGACGCTGTTCTTCCGTGTCGGCAACCGCACGCTCACCTCGCGCAAGCTCACCGGCCAGTTCCCCAATTACGAGGCGGTGATGCCGCGGGACAACAACAAGTTCGTCATCGTGAAGAGCGACGAACTGATGAGTTCCATCCTGCGCGTCGCCCAGTTCGCGGACGAGCGCTCCGGCGCGGTGAAGATCCGACTGGAGCAGAACGAGCTGAAGATTTCGTCCTCCTCCACCGAGTCTGGCGAGTCGGAAGACACCATCGAGACGCCCTACAACTACGATCCCATCATCGTCGGCTTCAACTCGCAGTATCTCGTCGATTTCCTGAAGGCAGTTGGCAATACCGGCGAGGTGCGGCTGGAGTTCAAGGACTCGCAGTCCGCTGGCCAGATGCGCCCCGAGGACAGCGGCGATGACGAGTACAAGTACCGCTACGTCATCATGCCCATGCGCATCTGATGTCCTGCGAGGACGGCGAGGATCCAAAAAGCATAAGTTGGCCATTTGGCCAACTTATGCTTTTTAAATTTGCGCCTGCAGTTTGCGAGTGCATATCGCTCACAGTTCGTTTCGGGACGTCTCTGCTTTCGCTTCAGCCCTTTTCTTGATGATCGCCTTGCATAGATATGGAGACTTTTCGAGCAAATCAGCCGGAGAAGCGCACGGAGAGATATTTCGGGTCGATACAGTTCAGCGTAAGCTGATCGACGCTGTGTGGCGGCAGGTGTAGTCTTTTGAGGCATCGTAATTCCAGCGAGGTTACACCATGAAGATCACCCGTCGATCGCTACTCGTTCTCACCGCGTCTCTGCTGCCTGTCACTGTCGCCGCCTCCGCTCAGGTTCCCGGGCTGGGTTCGCTGGGAGGTGTGCTGAGCGGCAATCAAAACGGCCAGCAGAGTGGCCCCGCCGGAGGCATTCTCGGCGCCGGGTTGAGCGACTCGCAGATTGGCGCTGGATTAAAGAACGCGCTCTCGGTTGGCACGGAGAAAGCGGTGAAACTGGTGAGCGCGCCCGGTGGCTATCTGAATAATGCAGCGATCAGGATTCCACTGCCGAAGTATGTTCGCCCTGCGGAGCAGTTGTTGCGAGATGCGGGGCAGGGAGCGAGGGTCGACGACTTTGTTGCCAGCATGAATCACGCAGCCGAGAGCGCCGCGCCGGAGGCCGCCGGGATATTTGGCGATGCGGTCAAGGCCATGACCATCGACGACGCGCGTCGCCTGCTCAACGGCGGCGATACGTCGATCACCGACTACTTCAAGCAGAAGACCAGCGACAAACTCGCTGCGGCGTTCCGCCCGCATGTGGTGGCGGCGATGAAGACCAACGGTGTGGCCGAGAAGTTCCAGGCATTGCAGGGTTCGATGCCGAAGATGCCGTTCGGACTCGGCGGTGGCAGCGGCGGATTCGACATCAACACCTACGTCGTGAACGGAGCTCTCAGTGGCCTGTTTTACATGCTGGGTCAGCAGGAGAAGGCGATTCGCACCAACCCTGCGGCCCAGACCACGAGTCTCCTGAAGCAGGTATTTGGGAAGAGGTAGTCAAAGGGAGGGGACCACAGATCCCTTCCCGCTTCAACTGCCTTCCTCAAAGGCGGGACTTCGCCTCCAGCACCTTCGCCACAGCCTCTTCCGGCGTCTTCCCGACCGCCGACAAATGGCCCATCTTCCGCCCCTTGCGCGGCACATGCTTCTCATACAGGTGCAGATGCACTCCGGGAACGGCCAGAGCGCGGTCGAATCGCGGCTCCCCATCCAGCCACACATCTCCCAGCAGGTTCACTATCGCCGCCGGCTGCACGATGGAGACATCTCCCAGCGGCAGGTCGCACACCGCACGCACCGCCTGCTCAAACTGGCTGGTGTCGCAGGCGCGTTCGCTGGCGTGGTAGCTGTTGTGGGGCCGGGGAGCGAGTTCGTTCACCAGCAGTCTCCCGTCTCGCGTGACGAACATCTCCACCGCCAGCAGACCCTCCAACTGGAATAATTCAGCGATCTTCACCGCAATCGCGCGCGCTTCGGCTTCAAGCGCCACAGGAATCGTCGCCGGAATCACGCTCCACGCCAGGATCTGCTCCTCGTGGTGATTGGAGGCCGCCGGGAACGCCTTGGTCTCTCCCGAAGGCGACCGCGCCACCATCACGGAGATCTCCTGTTCCAGGTCCAGTGCCTGCTCCGCAACACAATCCCTCTGTCCCAGCGAGAGCCATGCTTCGCGAATCTCCGCATCCACGCCCGCAGAGGCCGCGCTGGCAGAAAAGCCGATCTTCGCCTGGCTGCGCCCGTCATACCCCCCGCGAGCGCTCTTGACGAAGCAGCGGCCGCCGAGTGTCTCCGCCGCCGCTCGCAGATCCTCCTCCGAACGGATCGCAGCATACGGACCCAGCGGAAAGCCATGCCGCCCCAGCCACTCCTTCTGCTCGATGCGGTCCTGAATAATACCCAGCATCTTCGGCCCCGGCCGCACCGGCGCGTACTTCTGCGCCGCCTCCAGGCTCGCGATGGCCACCTGCTCAATCTCCAGCGTCACCACGTCGCATCCGCGCGCCAGATCCGCCGCCGCCCGCGCATCGTCCCATCCCGCCTCGAAGCATGAGTCCACAACGAAGCGCGCAGGGCACGATGGATCGGGATCCAGCACCTGCACGCGATATCCCAGCGACCGCGCCGCCATGGCCATCATGCGCCCAAGCTGACCGCCACCCAGAATGCCAATCGTCGAACCCGGAAGAATCGCGCTCACTTGGCCAACTCCGTGACCGGAAGCGTCTGCCGCAGCACTTCGTCCGCCCGCGCTGCCCTCCAGGCGCTCAACCTGCCGCGCAGCTCTGCGTCCGTCGTGGCAAGAATGCCAATCGCCAGCAGCGCTGCATTGGCCGCTCCCGGCTTGCCAATCGCCAGCGTCCCCACAGGAACTCCTTTCGGCATTTGCACAATCGAAAGCAGCGAGTCGAGGCCGTTCAGCAGCGTAGCCGGAATCGGAACCCCCAGCACCGGAACCACCGTCTTCGCCGCCAGCATTCCCGGCAGGTGGGCCGCTCCTCCAGCACCTGCGATGATCACGCGCAACCCCCGCGCCTCGGCCGTCGAGGCATACTCAAACAGCAAATCCGGCGTGCGATGCGCAGAGACCACCTTCGCCTCGTGCGGCACGCCGAATTCCGCCAGAATCTCCAGCGCCGGCGCAAGCGTCTCATAGTCGCTCGAGCTTCCCATCACGACACCGATCAGCGCTGCCGGGCTCCCAGACTTCTTTTCCATGCAGGTGATTATACGGTTTGAATCCCGGTTTGCTGCTCGGCGCCGCTTCCCTTTGGTGCAGCCTCAGCCGCTTGGTTCCAAACGGCGTGAAGCCTTCCGGGAAAGCCGCTGCGGACGGGCTGGTTGACCGCATCCGCAGCTTCCCCTGAACCTAGCGGCTTAGCTCTTCGCCCACACGCTCGCGTTCATGCAATCGACCACTCCGTCGATCACCTTGCCCAGCCCATCCTGGAACTTGCCGCCATCGGCGATCTGCTTGTTGGTCACGCCGTCCGCGATGTTGATGGCCGTGCCCACGATTGCCAGCGCCGCATCCTTCTTCTGCTGTCCGGTCTTCGCCCCAGCCAGTCCTTCCACACCCTGCACCACGCCAGGGATCAGCGAGACCCCTTGCAAGAACATCTTCAAAAATCCCATTGTCTTCTCCTGTGTTTCTCGTCGTTCCGTCGCCCGCTTCTAGCGGCGGAAGTAGTCAATTGCGACGTGGACCAGCGTCAGCCCCACGCCCATCGCGCCCGCCAGGCCCTTCACCCGCTCGATGGAGTGCTCGTGCTGCTCCATGCGCTCCTCGAGCCGGCTCAACCGGCCTGGCTGGCCAATCCCCAGCAGTGCCTGCATCTGGCTCTTCAACACGCCCAGATCGGCCAACACCTGTGCTTCGAATTCCGTCATGCCGCCGCCCCTCTTGGAACTCCCGCGCTCCACCCAGCTCATCCCACCGGAAGATCAGTGAAAACCGCGTTCGAAAACAGCG
>JAJZHR010000271.1 GCA_021810815.1 Acidobacteriota bacterium
GAGAGCAACGAGCTTGCCGTCCTTGGTGGTGATGAAGGGGTTGATCTCGAGGAGCGAGGCGTCGGTGTCCATGAAGGCTTTGTAGAGGCCGGTCATGAACTTGACCGCCTCATTGATCTGCGCCGGCTTCAGGCCGAGCTTGAACGCGAGCTTGCGGGCCTGGTAGGGCTGGAAGCCGATGGCGGGCTCGATGTATTCCTTGTAGATGGCGTCGGGGTCCTTGGCCGCGACCTCTTCAATCTCCATGCCGCCGGCCTGCGACGCCATGAAGACGACCTTGGCGCTGGCGCGGTCGAGCACGATGCCGAGGTACAGCTCGCGGTCGATGGCGGACATCTCCTCGATCCAGACGCGGCGCACCTTCTGGCCTTCGGGGCCGGTCTGGTGGGTGATGAGCTGCATCCCGAGAATGGCCTTGGAGGCCTCGGCAGCGGCATCGAGCGACTTGGCCACCTTGACGCCCCCGCCCTTGCCGCGGCCTCCGGCGTGGATCTGCGCCTTCACCACGACGCCGGTCGCGCCAGCGTGGAAAAGGTCATGGGCCGCCGTGGCGGCCTCGTCGAGCGTGGTCGCCATTTCGCCGTGCGGAACAGCGACGCCGTAGCGCGCGAGGATGGTCTTTGCCTGATACTCGTGGATTTTCATTTTGATTTCTTCCGAGGTTGGTGAAGGTGCCGGGGATCTGCATCCCCTGATTGGACGATAGGCTGCGGCAAAGGTTTATAGTAGCGGACGGCCAACACGCGCGGCAAACAGCTTTCGCGCAGCACGCGCGGTATCCGCACGGAAGCGCCCGCTTCACGTGCCATCGCTCCCCCTGGAGACTGAACTCCGCGCCGCATCGGCCTGGCAAAGGATACACTGGGCCGATGGCTGACATCAGCGCTCAATTGAAGCAGGTGGTGGAGTTGCGGGGGACGCTGGACCGCGAGCAGGCGGGCGATTTGATGCGCCTGCTGCTGAGCGGGGAGGTTTCCGACGTGCAGGTTGGCGCCCTGCTGGCCGCCCTGGCGACGCGCGGAGAGACGGCTGCCGAGATCGCCGGATTTGTGGACACGATGCGCGCCGCCGCAGTGGACATTCCTCTGACCGAAGAGGAGCGGGCAACGCTGGTGGACACGTGCGGGACCGGGGGCAACGCTCGCGGGACCTTCAACATCTCAACCGCTGTGGCCCTGGTTGCAGCGGCCGCAGGCTTCCCCTCTGGAATGCGCATCGCCAAACACGGCAACCGTGGCGTGACCTCGAAGTGTGGGTCGGCGGATGTGCTGAAGGAGATGGGCGTACCGGTGGAGCTTTCCCCGGCGCAGGCAGTGCAGTGCCTGCGCCAGACGGGGTTCTTGTTCCTGTACGCTCCAGCGCTGCACCCGGCCATGCGGGCCGTGCAGCATGTGCGCAAGGCGCTCGGCATCCGCACCATCTTCAACATCCTTGGCCCCCTCACCAATCCAGCAGGAGCGCGCGCGCAGGTGCTTGGCGTCTACTCCGCGCATCTGGTTCCGCTGGTGGCGGAGGCGCTGGCAATGCTCGGCGTGCGGCACGCGATGGTGGTGCATGGCCACAATGATTTAGGGATCAGGGATCAGGGATCAGGGAGCAGGGAGCAGGGAGCAAGGAGTGGTGGCCAGAGAGCAGAGGTGCAGGCGACGGCAGGCCAGCAGGTGCCTGGCTGCCTGGATGAGCTGACCCTGACCGGCCCGAGCGAAGTGGCAGAGGTGCGCGGGCATACGGTGGCGCTGCGGCGCATTACGCCTGAGGATGTGGGACTGCAGCGCGCGCCTTTTGCGGCTCTTGCGGGCGGGGATGCTGCCACCAATGCTGCGATTCTGGAGAGCATCTTCGCCGGGGAGCAGGGGCCGCGGCGCGACGTGGTGCTGTTCAACGCGGCGGCGGCTCTGGTGGTGGGCGGAGCGGCGGAGGATCTGGTGGCTGGGATAAGATTGGCGGCGGACGCGATTGACTCCGGCGCGGTGACGGCCCTGGTGGAGAGATTGAGGGAATTCGCGAAGGAGCATTAATGATGAAGTTGAAAATCCTGGTCGCTGCCGCATGCTTCGTCATATCCGGCGCGATGCTCGCAAGCGCGCAGACCCTCCAGATCAGCAAAGACAACCGCTCGATTGCGATCACAGCAACGGACTCCGTGGCGGCCGAGGCAGAGATTGCGAACGTGCAGATCGGCTTCGTCGCCTATGGAGCCGATAAGGACTCGGCCTATGCCAGCGGATCGCGTGTATCCAATGGAATCGCGAAGGCATTGGCGGATGCGGGTTTGAAAAAGGAAGCCATCCAGAGCACCAGCCAGAGTGTGGCCCCGCTGAATCAATTTGAGCTGAAGGACGCGCCACCCGGAGCAGCGTTCCGCGTTATGCAAAGCTGGAGCGTTGCAACGGATCCTGCGGATGCGGCCCGGGTTCTGGACATTGCGGTGAAAGCGGGTGCAAATCAGAGCGGCGGCATCTATTGGGAGGTGAAGGACAGCGATGCTCTGCAGGCACGCGCCTCCGCAAAGGCCCTGGCACGCGCTCGCTCCATCGCGGAGCAGATGGCTGCTGGACTTGGCATCCACCTCGGCGCTCTGATCTACGCCAGCAATGAGGCTCCGCCCGCCGCGCCTCGTCCCGTGATGATGGCTCAAAGCGGTTTCGGCCCCGGAGCGGGCGGTGCGATTGGATCGGGAGTGGCTCCCTTGGCCATCAACGCACGGAGAGTCGAGCGCTCCGCGACGGTGTACGCTGTTTTTGCAATCGATTAAGCAAGGAAATCAACCCAATGCCCGAATTCCCTTATCGCGAACTGAAGCCGCTGCCTGAGGCGGAGGTCACTTTCAAACGCTGGCTGACGCACCTGAACGAGGAGTTCACGCGGCACCAGAGCTGCGACCGGCGGTCGGAGATTGTGCGCGACGAGCTGCACCAGATTTTTCTTGGCGTTCCGCACGGGGGAAGGCGCGCCTCCACGCTGGTGAGCGAGCTGCCGATGATGGTGGTGGAGGAGTCGCTGGACCCGCGCAATGTGACGCTGGAGCCGGAGTATTACGGCGATCTGGACCCGAAGCTCTACAGCGTCCGCAAGCCGCTGATCTACTTCTGGCAGATGTTCGACAGGTCGTCGCTGGGGTCGAACCACTGGCTGGGGTTCAAGTTCCGCTGCATGCTGGGGCGGCACATCTTCAAGAGCCTGGGCAAGAATGTGAAGTTCTTCCCCTTCGTCGAGTTCAGCTTCGGCTACAACCTGGTGATCGAGGACAACTGCGTCATCCACCGCAACGTGCTGCTGGATGATCGCGGCGGCATTGTGATCCGCGAGGGGTCCAGCATCTCCGACTACGCTGAGGTGTTCAGCCACAAGCACGACCTGCACAACCAGGCCGATGTGACCAACGCTCCGACGGAGATCGGCCCGAAGGCACGCATCACCTACCATGCGACGGTGCTGGCGGGCTCGAAAATCGGAGCGAACGCGATGCTGGGAGCGATGGGCGTGGCGACGCATCCGGTGCCGGACAGCATGGTCAGCGTGGGCGTTCCGGCGCGGCCCATCCGCAACAAGGACGATTCCTGGCAACGATGACGCGGATGGCTGAGGCCCGCTCTGCGCCCAGGCCCGTTCTGCACCCTCTGCGTTCAGGCGCGCGCCTGCGTCAAGCCTTCCCTGGCGCACGGAAGGCCCATACGTCCGGAGTGACGAAGCGCGCTCTCCCGGCATATTTCTCCAGCAGCAGGGCCGTCGCCTCCACCGTGGCCGCCCGGTCCTGCCCGATGCCGGCCTGGCCGCCATCGTGCAGCAGGATGTTCGACCCCGCGCCGCGCCGCCGGTTGGTCGCGATTCCCTCTTCCACGTGCGCCACGATCTGCTGCGCGGCGACGGGCCGCCAGTCGTAGCCCATTGCATTCCACATCACTGGAGACAGGCCAAGCTCCCGCGCGGCGCGGAGGACATCTGGCCTGCGGCCGCCGTGCGGCGGACGGAAGAAGCGCACGGGCTGGCCCAGAGCGTCCTCGATGGCGGCGTTGCAGCCGGCCAGTTCGCGCCGCGCCTCGGCCGGAGAGCGCAGCACCAGCAGCGGGTGGGTCATGGTGTGGTTGCCGATCAGATGGCCGCCAGCAGCGATGGCTCTGGCGATCTCCGGCCGCTGCCGCACGAAGCGACCAATGACGAAGAAGGTCGCGCGCACCTGGTGGCGCGCCAGCAGATCGAGCAGACGATAGGTGTGCGGATCGTTCGGGCCATCGTCGTAGGTGAGGGCGAACTCGTTGGGATCGGCGCCAGCGATGATTGTCCGCCCAAACATCTGCGACGCGGGCCACATCGCAGCATAGGCGTAGCCGCCAACGGCAAGGGAGAGAGCTGCTCCGGAGCTGAGAAGAGTCTTCAACATCACAGATCCGAGTTTAGAGGAGTCCGCTGCGAGGAGTCTGCCCGGCGGCTTCGGCAGCGAAGGCTTCGGGTGCTTGAAGAGGCAAATTCCTGAAGCAAATACGCTGCAAGAGGAGGCGGGAAAAGGGGCGGAAAAGGGGCGGGAAAGAGGCGGGAAAGAGGCGGGAAAGAGGC